>JACAAY010000035.1 GCA_013377095.1 Desulfuromonadales bacterium | reverse complement strand
GGGTGGTCAGAACGATGTAGAAGACCGGGAAGAGACCGAAGCCGGCGCCCTGCACAAAAGCCCAGCCCGCCAGGTTGGCGGGCATGCCCCAGACGGTGACGGCAACTGCGAATGCCGATGCAACGGCAAGGGGGGCGGCTTTGTGGGCCTTCATCTTGAGTACAGCCAGGCAGACAAAGATGACAATGAGTGGTATGGCGGCAACTAGCGCCGACATTCCCAGGCTTCCTCCAACAGGTGTGTACGTCTGAATCCACGGCATGCGATACTACCTCCTTATGGTGAATTTTGGATAACTCGTAAACTTGCATTACCAATTATCCTTTTTCGTATGTAGCTGTCAAGACAAAAAATCATCTTTTAGACCAGTTTTTGATGATGAAACATACACTGTTTTATATCGGAATATGGGGCGTATGTAACGTATCAATTAAAAAGGATAATAATATGAATGCGGTAGGGAGGAAGGTGCTTGCTGAGTGGCAGGGTGACATGCGGGCGGGGCTGTTTTTTGTACGACAAAAAGTGTGCTGATTTAATTTGTCAGGTGTATTTACGGTTTGCTGGTATTACCAATTTCAGTATTTGGACTGCGTTCTTCTGTCAGGGTGGTAAGGGCGGTGATTCTGGCCTGCACCCAGGCAGCATATAATAGAGCATTGTTTCGAAAGCCGTCGGTTTTCGACAGCTTGATAACATTTACTTAAAATGATACAAAATGGAGATGGCCTTCACGATGTCTTCACCACTTCCCCCGCTTCTCAAGTTGCTTCAACAGACCGAACCCGGACTGTTGTATTATCTGGCTTCAAAGCCCCATCTCCTGCGTGGCACCGAATACTGTAACGGAAATATTGTTTCCCGCTCGCAGTGGAGTGACTCCGCGCAGACCGTCTTGCAACTGTTCTGCTCAGATGGAGCGCAGACCACCTTCAGCACAGCAGAACAGCCTGTTCCCCATTGCGACTGCCACGATTGGACAAAGCATTCACAGTGTCCGCATGTTGTAGCTCTTTGGATTCAACTGAAGCGTCTGGTATCACCGAAATCTTTTTCCCAGATCACAATTGACGGGTGGGTTCTTCGTGACCTGGGCGACGTGATAGGATTATCCGCTACAGCTCCCGATGGGGAGATGGCAGGTACGCGCGACCGATTGATCGCATCCCTGGGGAGTAAAGGGAGGTTGGGAACGCTCTCCGGATCTCTTCCTGTATCGCTGAAAAACATCCGTCATCTGGTTGCTTCAATTGTGGAAGAAAAGGCGATCCGTTTTGTTCTGCAGGAACGTTACGGCAGGCTGCGCGGCGCTTTCAGGCGGGGGCCCGATGAAATTCAGCGTTGGACGAAAGACGTTCCTCGCGCAGTCCTGCACCATGTCCAGCGTTTTCCCTTTTTTGAAGCCAGTATCCGCCACCTCTCCTCCGTCATGGAGTTCACCGGCGGCAAATACCCGATTGTTTTTCGCAATGAGTCGGGGCGGGAAGCTCCGCTGACCCTGAGCCCCGATTCACCCATGCGCGCATGCCTTGCCTTTGCGTTGGACCATGACAGGGTAACGATTGCCCGAACGGTCAACGGCAGCGAGGCGCTTCCGGAGCATATCGTGATTGCTGATGAGCTGCTGCTCAATCTGGATGGCGGGACGATACATCCGCTGAGCAACCGCAGTGTCTGGAGTGTCTGGGATACTCTACGGGAGTCACTTTTTGGGCGGGATGAAAGTGTCATTGGTAATGACGTTGACGCAGGTTTCGACGAGGACGAACCAGGGGACGAGAGTGAAGATGGGTTTTTTAGCGATGAATCCCAAACGCTCGGTAATAACAGGATCCGAACAAGTGCCGCTCGCTTCAATGATTTATCGGTTCGACTCAATCCCGGAATGATAACGGGATTTGTTGAATCGGTGTTTTTTTACCATGGCTCCGCCGCAATCGATAGCACCCTCCGAGTGCAGCCGTCCTATAACCTGAAGCTGGAGAGCTTATCCGATGCCCCGCTGATCCGACTTGCGCCGGTTGTGGCTTTTGACGACAGGTCGTATCCCTTTTCCAACGATCTTTTCTGCTATTTCGATGCGCAGTGCCGCACCCATCTCTCGGCGCCACTGAAAGCCAAAAAACGGGTGCGCGGCATTGCGGAGGCCTGCTTCGAACTGGCAAACGCCGCCACTCCCGCCGCACGAAAGGGTGTCGTCAAAACGGCTCTCAGCGGTCCAGACTACATCAAGCGCAGTGTAAAGAACGATGCCCGGCAGGTGTTGAATTCCTTTGCCGATGAACTTCTCAAAAAACCGCTCATGATCCAGGCCATGCACGATGGCTGGCGTTTTGCCGAAGATAACCGCATGTCCCAGGTGCGGCTGATGGCAATTTTGTATGAGCTGTTTGGGACTGAGCTTCTTGAATTGTGGGAACGGCCCGGGGAGATGGTGTTTGATCAGAAGGATGTTCTGGGTGTACTGCCGCTTTTGACGGGACGTCTCCGCCAGGAAGGTTTCGAGCTTGATCTGGATGGGAAACCCCTGTCGGCAGCGGTCTGGGATTTTACCCTGGATGCGACCTCCAGTTCACTGGACTGGTTTGAACTGCGACCGGAGATTCGCTGTGATGGCGAGCTTGTCAGCGGAGATGAACTGCAGCAATTGGCCGAGGGCGGTATCCTGCTCAGAGGCGGGCGGCTGATTCTGATCGATGACATGAGCGCCCAGATCCTGGCAATGCTGGCCGGTGTTGTTTCGCAGTCAAAGCGGAAAAAAAAAGGAGCACAGCAGATCGCACGTATTCCGCGGCTCCAGATCCTGGACTGGCTTCAGATGCGCAAGCATGGTGTTACCGTTCGCCTGGCGCCCCAGGACGCCACGGTTCTGGAGAGCCTGCTGAGTTTCGAAACCGTTCCGCATCGTCCCCTGCCGCCCGGACTGATCGCCACCTTACGCCCCTACCAGCGCGATGGCTACCACTGGCTCGCGTTTCTCTATGAACACCGATTCGGGGCCTGCCTGGCCGATGATATGGGGCTGGGCAAGACCGTACAGGGGATCTCCCTGCTGAGCGGCCTGGCCGACGGGACCATTGCGGATGGGGCCGAGCCACATACCCCGCACCTGATTGTGGTGCCGCCGTCACTGCTCTTTAACTGGGAAAGCGAAATTGCCCGTTTCTATCCCGCGGCATCGGTTATGACCTACAGCGGACCGGGGCGTTCCAGCAATGACTTCAACCGTTTCGATATCATTCTGACAAGTTACGGCATCATCCAGCGCGATATCGAAAAGCTGGCAGCATTTCGTTTCAATGTCATCATATTTGACGAAGCCCAGCTGGTCAAAAACCTCCAGGCGGCCACCACCAGCGCTGCCCGGAGGCTGGTGGGAGTCTTCAAGCTGGCGCTGACCGGAACACCGGTGGAAAATCGCATCGAAGAGTACTACGCCATCATGGACCTCTGTCTGCCCGGCCTGCTGGGGACCCCGGAGCAGTTCAGAAATACGGTTGCCAGCCGTGGCCAGGTGGGAATCGATGTTCTGTTGCGCCGCACGCGTCCCTTTGTGCTGCGCCGCAACAAACAACTGATCGCCGCAGAACTGCCCGACAAAATCGAGACCGATATCCACCTGGATCTGTCTCCCCGCCAGAAGGCACTGTACCAGCGCACCATTGAAGAGGTACGCGGTCAGATTGATGAAGCCTTTTCAAGCCGAGCACCCGGCCAGGCCCGCATCATAGCCCTGACCGCTCTACTGCGTCTGCGCCAGATCTGCCTGGCGCCGTCGCTGGCCCTGGCGGGCGCGCCGGACAGCTCTCCAAAGTTGGATTTTCTGGTTGAACAGCTGGCTGAACTGCGCGATGAGGGGCACAGCGTACTGGTTTTTTCCCAGTTCACCTCCTATCTCACTATCGTGGAGGCAGGTCTCAAGCGCCATCATTTTACCTGTCTGCGCCTGGATGGTTCCACTCCCACACCGCAACGCAAACAGCTGGTGCAACGCTTTCAGAACTCCGACACACCCCTGGTTTTCCTGATCAGTCTCAAGGCCGGCGGCAAGGGGCTCAACCTGACCCGCGCAACCTATGTCTACCATCTTGATCCCTGGTGGAACCCGGCCGTGGAAAACCAGGCTTCCGACCGAGCCCATCGCATAGGTCAGACCCGCCGGGTAACCATTACACGTCTGGTCATGCGCCACACAATTGAAGAAAAAATGATGGTACTCAAGGAACAGAAGCAGAAGTTGTACAGGGCCATACTTGAAGATGGTGTTGAAGGGGGGGGCGGCGGTCTTTCCCGGGAGGATTTCAATTTTCTGCTGGGGTAGGTTCTTTTCGATTACCCGCAAAAGGCTGTGGGCGATCGGTTAATCATTGTTATGACGGCAGGAGCGGCATGCGTCCATGCGCGCCAGCTCCCCGGTTTTTTTGGTGAGAGTTGTGTCAGATGTAGTACATGAAACGATGTTCCTGCTCTCGCTTGATTCCCATTGCCTGGCCCCGCTCACAGAGGTTTTGCAGTGTGAGGTTGCCAAACAGGCCGTTGAGGAGCGTACTGGCTTCTTGCCACACCGTCTGGGTGACGCAGTTTCCCTCGAAGGGACACTCGGTAACCCTTTTCGGTTTTTTTGTCGTTGTTCCGCCACAATCGACCACCAACACGTCCTGCTCGGTTGCGTTGAGAATCTCCAGCACCGTGATTTTGTCGGGTGTTCTGGACAGGAAGTAGCCTCCCTGGGGACCCCGTTTGCTTTTGAGGATACCGGCTCGCTTCAGGTTCTGGAATATCTGTTCCAGATACCGGGGTGATATCTCCTGCCGCCGCGAGATGTCCTGGATTTGAGCCGGCCCCGCGCCGCAGTGATAGGCAATATCAAATATTGCGCGAAGACCGTAACGGCTCTTGGTTGTCAGGCGCATAATTTCCTCCCTTGCATGTGTACAATATCAAAAGAGTTACGAGAATACATCTGTTTTGTCAACAAAATAAAACACTCATGCCACTGTCCCCGGCTGTCCTTCTGTGTTTCATTTCAGGTCGATTTAATTGAGCGCCCTGGTCACCGTGACGACCAGTATCTCCGCTGCACCGGCTCTCTTAAGCACCTTGGAGCATTCCGCCACAGTGCTGCCGGTGGTAAAGACGTCATCCACCAGCAGAACCCGTTTGCCGGCCACCAGTGAAGCATCGGGGACACTGAAAGCGCCCTTGACGTTGCCGCGGCGCAGTTCGGCCGCCAGGTTTATCTGAGGTTCTGTCCAGCGCACCCGTTTCATGGCCTGACGGTGGAGAGGGATGCGCCATTCCCGAGCCAATAACTCACCCACCAGCAACGCCTGATTAAACCCCCGGCTCCGCAGTCGCTTAACATGCAGGGGCACCGGTGCGATCAGGTCAGGGCAACGGGGAACCACAAAATCCGCGAGATTTTCAACCGTCAGCAGCGCCAGGGGACGGCGAAGATACGTTTTGGCGTTATATTTGAAAGCATGGATCAGGCTGCGACCGGGACCGTCATGGATCAATGCGGCCCGGGCCGCATTGAAAGCGGGCGGATCTCTCAGACAGGAGGAACAGGGGTGGTCGTCTCCGGCGCCCGCAAACGGGGCACCGCAGACCGTGCAGAGCGGGTGTGACGGCACCGGCATCAGCTCACGGCAGGAGGAACAGATGTGCAGTTTGCCGGCCTGGGGGATATACTTCCGGCAGACGTGGCAGAGCGGGGGAAAGATAAAATCGAGCAGGGCGCAATAAAATGATTTCACCTGTCGTCTCCCTTACCCACCCCGCGTACCGTAACCCTGCCAAGCTGGAATCAAACAGGATCCTTCAAAGGCAATGGAACGCTCTAAAAGCTCACGCCTATTTTAAGGACTTGATGGTAATGATGCGCACCTGATTCACCGGAACATCCTGAAATCCGCGCTGAAAACCGGTTTTAACCGCGGCTATTTTGTCCACCACATCCATACCCTCTACTACCTTGCCAAACACGGCATAGCCATGGCCGTCGGGGTTTGGTCTGTTAAGCATGTCGTTGTTGACGACATTGATGAAAAACTGGGCCGTGGCGCTGTCCGGATTACCGGTACGTGCCATGGCCAAGGTTCCGCGCTGATTTTTTAGCCCGTTGGCAGCCTCGTTTTTGATCGGCGCACGGGTGGCTTTCTGTTTGAACTCCGTGCTGAAACCGCCGCCCTGGATCATGAATCCCGGAATGACCCGGTGAAAAATGGTATCGTTGTAAAAACCGACGTTGGCATACTCCAGAAAGTTTTTGACGCTGAGCGGCGCTTCCTTTTCGAACAGCTCCAGCTTCACACTCCCCAGGCTGGTTTCCATCAGCACCACCGGGTTGTGCTTTCCCGCGGCCAGGGCTGTACTTGCGGAGACAATAACTAAAACAAGCGCAACAAACATTTTCCTCAACATGGCGACTCCTTTTACCGATATATGTATTTGATGTAGGGCAAGCGCCCCTTTTCGACAGTGCTGCGAGTGGCTGCATAGCTTCTCGTCTCAACACGCTATCGATATTTATACGCCATATTTGTTCCCAAATCAAATCATCGGTACAGCGGCAGTTCAATTATTCATTGATAGAAATACATAAATCAGCTGTTCTTTTCCGAAAGTTCAATTATAATGAAAAATATTCTGAAGAGCGGGAGTTCGCTGTTGTGGCAACTAACCCATCATCTGGAAATCAAGGAGCAAGTTTATGATTAAGTCATGGTTTTACGGTATCGGTCTCGCGTCGAAAATGTTTATTTCCTTCGGTTTCGCCATGTTCTTCGGCACACTGCTGGGCGTCGTTTCCCTGTATCAGACAGTGAAGATGGGGGGGCTGCTCACGGAAATCTCCGGCAAGTATCACGTGAATCAGGATGTTATCGCTCCCATGATGCATGAGTTTGAAACCTTTCGTTTCCTGACCATCGGTATCATGATTTTCAGCATTTTGTTCTGTTCCTGGCTGATGCATTTCACCGTCAAGACCGTGGCCTGCAAATCCCTCTGGTATGCCCTGCAGGCGCTGGAGAAGATCTCCGAGGGGGACCTCCGCCAGAAGATCAACGTCAAGAGCAACGAAGAGATCGGCAAGCTCTTCTCCGCCATGAAGCGGATCATCGACAAACTCAGCGAATTCGCCGGTGAAGTTAACCAGATGACCCATACCCTGGCGGAGAGTTCGCAGGTGATGCTGACCACGATTGAAGAACTGAATGCCAGTGCCCACGATCAGACCACCCAGACGGATCAGGTTGCCAGCGCAATCATCGAGATGTCGCAAACACTGGGTGATGTGGCCAGCACCGCCGACCAAGCCTCGAAAACATCGCAGGAAACCAGCGTGGCGGCCCAGAAGGGGTACGAAACGGTCGAAATGGTCATGATGGAGATGCGCAAGATCGTTGAATCGGTAGAGAGTTCATCCGTCACCATCGGCAAACTTGGCCAGTCGAGCAGACAAATCGGTGATATCGTCGAAACCATCAATGATGTGGCCGAGCAGACAAATCTCCTGGCGCTGAACGCGGCCATCGAGGCGGCGCGCGCCGGCGAGCATGGGAGAGGGTTTGCCGTTGTGGCGGATGAGGTGCGCGCTCTGGCTGAACGGACCGCGCGGGCAACACGGGAAATCGGCGGCATGATCACCACGATCCAACAGGATACTGCGCTGTCCGTATCATCGATGATGACCAGCAAAAAAGAGGTGGACGGCGGATTGCAGAAGGCCGAAGAGGCGCGCAGCGCTCTGGAACATATCGTTGATATTTCCAGGAAAAGTTTGGATATGATCGACTCCATCGCCTCGGCCACCGAAGAACAGTCGGTCGTGACTTCGGAAATCTCGAAGAGTATTGAAAATATCGCCAGGGGCACCCGGACAACTGAAACTGCTTCAGATCAGGTTCAGGAACTGGCGCGGGAATTCGCTAAATTATCCAGCAGCCTCGAACAGACCGCAACCTGGTTCAAGGTCTCCTAGGTGATCAGGTGTAGCTAAAATAACCTTTCGAAATTGTGAGGTCGCGAAATGGCGAAGCGGACTTGTCCTGCTTCGCCATTTCTATTTTTGGAGGGAAGAATATAAAAACCCTGCTCAGTTGAGTTTGCGAATGATTACGGTATTATTACGTATCCGCATACCAGACCGGGATCACCATCCAAGGAATAACCGCTATGGATCGATTGGACAATCCGCCGCCGTCGACACTCCTCACACAAACCGATCCCGCTGATATGAAGCAGACCGGCATGCTTTTGGATGAGGAAAAACGATTCTACAGCGGTATCATCCAGAATGCCGCCGCCCCACTGTTTGTGATCAACAGCTTCCACAACATTGTTTTCTGGAATAATGCCCTGGCAAAGATGACCGGCATCAGCTCGTTCCAGATGAAAGGCACCAAACTGCATTGGAGCCCATTTTATCCGGCACAGCGCCCCTTGCTGGCCGATCTGGTTATCGACCACAATCTCTCAGAAGCCGAGCAGCTCTATTCCGGCCAGGAATTGACGCAGCATGCCGAAGGTGCTCTCAAGGCCGAGGGGTGATATGACAATGTGGGGGGGAAACGACGCTACCTGTTGTTTGAAGCAACCCCTATTCTCAACAGACAGAACGAAATCGTTGCTGCCATCGAGACCATCCAGGATATCACCGACCGCAAACATGCCCAGGATGTCATGGATAACCAGATGCGCTTTTTTCAGGAGATCCTGGAGGCGATCCCCAATCCCGTATTCTACAAAGATATGAATCATGCCTATCTTGGGTGCAACAAGGCTTTTTCCGCTTTCTTCGGACGAACGGTTGAGGAAATACTCGGAAAAAACATCTCCGATATCATCCCGAAAGAGCAGGCACGGGAACGTAATGAAATCGAACGGACAATAATCGAAACCCGGTCTCCCATACATTACGAAACCGGTTTGCTGCGCAGTGACGGACAGAGTCGTACCGTGCTGATAACCAAGGCGCCTTTTTCGGATGAGAACGGTTCATTGTGCGGCATTGTCGGTACTTTTGTGGATGTAACCGAACAGCGTCTCCTGGATGAGCAGGTGAAAAATGCAAAACGGGAGTGGGAAGAGACCCTGGACAGCCTGAAGGATTTTGTCATTCTTACGGATACCGAGCATCGCGTTCGTCGCTGCAACCGTCTGTTGTGCGATATGACCGGCAAGGGATTCGGTGAAGTGCTGGACCAGGACTGGCGCGACCTGCTACCCGATGCCGGCTTTGAAGTCGTTACCTTTACCGGTACCAGCGGCGAACTCGTTCATGTTGCATCGCAGCGTTACTATGGTCTCAATATCTACAACATGACGGAACCGGACAGCGAAGAGATCACCGGTTTTGTCATCTCTCTCAACGATACAACCGAAATTCGCTCCATGACGGCGGAGCTGCAGCGCACGTCCCACGAACTGAACGAGGCGCAGCGTGCGATCTACCAGCAGGAAAAAATGGCCTCAATCGGCCAGCTGGCCGCTGGCGTGGCCCATGAAATCAACAACCCCATGGGATTTATCTCCAGCAATCTGTCCACTCTGGGAAAATACATGGACAAGCTCAAAGTGTATGAGACCGCCATGATCGAGGTCGTGGAGAGCAAGGGCGATGAGGTGACTACAGCGGAGATCAGGGCGCTGCGCAAAAAAATGAAGATCGATCTTATTCTGGGCGATGTCAATGGACTGTTGGAGGAATCACGGGACGGCGCCGAGCGTGTACGGCGGATTGTGCAGGACCTGAAGAGCTTCTCGCATGTTGATGAGGCCGAATGCAAACCTTCCAGCATAAATGATTGCCTGAACAGCACGCTCAACATGGCGCGCAACGAGATCAAATACGTGGCGGATGTGGAACTGGAATTTGATCCCGATCTGCCGATGCTGAACTGTTATCCGCAACAACTTTACCAGGTCTTTATGAACCTGCTGGTCAACGCTGCCCACGCCATTGAGGGGCATGGTGTCATCAGGATTAAAACCTTCCGCGCAGGAGAGGATGTTGTTGTCCGGGTCAGCGATACCGGCAGGGGCATAGCGCCCGAACACCTGAGCAGGATCTTCGAACCGTTTTTCACCACCAAGGAGGTAGGCAAGGGGACAGGACTGGGGCTTTCCATAAGTTACGACATCATCAAGAAACATGGCGGCATTATCAACGTTGAGAGCCGCATCGGCAGCGGTTCAACCTTCACGGTCCGCATGCCGTTGAACCATCTGTGCAGCAATAGCGACAAGAATCCGTAACCGGTCGCTACGCAACTAAAACGGGAAAACCATGCCGTCACTACGTAAGAGAGATATCGGGATGTACGGAGCGCTGGCACAGGTGTGCAGCCTGCTTGCCGCGGTGATCGCAGCAGTTGCCTGGCTGGGGTTGAAATTGGGGGCGCCCCGTCTCGCCAGCCTGGGACATTCCCTGATACCCATGGCGCCAAGCTCGTCGCTGTTGTTTATCCTTTACGCAGGGATCGGTTTTGTTGCTGCCCGTAAACCAACGGAGACCAGGTCGGTGCGGATTGCGCTGGCCGTGATTCTGTTCTGCATGACCATTGCCGCAGCGCTCTTTACGCTTTCCCTGCAGGGCTCCTATCTGGATATTGAACATCTTGGCGTTATATCCCCGGCAAAAATGGACCATACGCCCGTTGGACACATGTCGCCCATCACCGCCTTCAGCTTTCTGGCAGCCGGTGTCGCGTTTCTGATGGTTTTGATCACCACTCCGCAACACCACCGTTGGGCAAAGGGTTCATTCCTGATTGCGCTCCTGCTGTTTGCGGCCTTTTCCATGCTCTCGCTGGCTTATCTCCTGGGCACACCCCTGTTTTATGGTGATGTACTGATTCCCCCGGCAGCCACGACCAGTCTTGCCTTCATGGCGCTCGGTCTGGCGCTGTTTTTTCTCTCCCTGCCCATCGGTTGGCCCAATGTTGTCGAGATCGGCGGGGAGACACGGAACTCGTCACTGGCGCTGATCGTTGTCTTTGTCATGCTTGTGGCCGGCATTCTGTGCGCTGTTTATTTCTATCACCACACACACGAGAAACAGCATCTGGGTGCGATGCGGAGCCAGTTGTCGGCCATCGCGGATCTGAAACTGGGCGAAATTACTCTCTGGCGCGCCGAACGCCTGATCGATGCAAGCCTGTTTCATGAAAACCGTGCCTTTGCCGACATCGTTCAATCCTACCTTTTGACGCCACCCTCCCGGCGGGCGCGTCACGACCTGAACGTCTGGCTCGCCAGTACCAGGGCGAACCGTAACTACGACGGAATTTTTCTGTTCGATGCCCACGGCAGGAACGAGCTTTTGTTGTCCGGCCAGGCCGGAGTTTTTTCTCCCTACATTGCCGAGACCGCCCGCACATCGTTGCAAACGGGACGGATTATATTCTCGGATTTCTACCGCAGCGAAGCAGACGGGAAAATTTACCTAAACATCATGATTCCTATCCTGGACCCCTCGCACAAGGGGCGGGGACTGGCTGTGCTTTCATTCAGGATCGATCCGGAGCGGTATCTGTATCCCTTTATCAAAAAATGGCCCGTTGAGAGTGCCACCGCCGAAACCCTGATTGTGCGCCGGGACGGCAACGACGCGCTCTTTTTGAATCAACTCCGATTTAACAAAAATGCAGCATTGAACTTAAGAATTCCCCTGACAAGGAGTGCAACACCGGCTGTGATGGCTGTTCTGGGACGCACCGGAGTCGTGGAGGGGGTTGATTATCGTGGCGTTCCGGTTTTTGCCGCGTTGCGGGCGATTCCCGATTCACCCTGGTATTTGGTCGCGCGCATGGACTCCAGCGAGGTTTACCGGCCGCTGCGTGAGAGAATGTGGGTAACGGTGATGCTGGTGTTCGCCCTGCTGGTAAGCGCTACGACCGGTGTCGGGCTTGTCTGGAGACGTCGGAATCTGTCCTATTATAAACGGATGGAGCGGGATGCCAAAAGAAACAGGGAGCGTTTGCAGTGCCTGGTGAATGTCCTTCAATTTCAGGCTCAATCCATTCAGGATCTGCTGGATAATGCCCTGTCCGAGGCGCTCAGTCTGACAGGGAGCAGATATGGGTATATCTGTTTTTACAACGAGGCAAAGCAGCTTGTTACCCTGAATTCATGGTCGCGGGACATGATGCCGGACTGCGGGGTGTTGGTCCCTCAAACCGGTTACGAGCTGGAAAGTATCGGCTTCTGGGGTGAAGCGGTCCGGCAGCGCAAGCCGATCATGGTCAACGATTTTGCGTTACCCGACCCGTTACGGAAAGGCTGTCCCGACGGACATGTGCCTCTGACCCGTTTCCTGACCGTACCGGTCATCGATCAGGGAGAAATAATGGCCGTTGTGGGCGTGGCAAACAAGGAAACGGATTTTGACGATGCCGATGTGGTGCAGCTCTCGCTGCTGATGGATTCAGTCTGGAAAGCGGTTGTGCGGAAACGCCATGAAGAGGAGTTGCAGCAGCGCAATGCGGAGATGGAGCGCTTTACCTACACCGTTTCCCATGACCTGAAAAGTCCGCTGGTGACCATAACCGCTTTTCTGGGGTTTCTGGAGATCGATATAAAAAACAACGACGAGTCCCGCATCAAGAAAGATGTGGGCTATATGCGCGCTGCCGCCGACAGGATGGGAAAGCTCCTGGCTGAACTGTTGGAGCTTTCGCGCGTTGGGCGGGTCGTCACCAATCCTGTGCGAGTCAACTTCAGTGACGTGGTGCAGGAAGCGCTGCGCCTGGTTGCAGGCCGAATCAGTGAGCGGGGTGTTACGGTGACGGTTTCTGAAAACCGGGCCATGCTTTTTGGAGATCAGGCACGCCTGGTGGAGATCTGGCAGAACCTTGTGGAAAACGCTGTCAAATATATGGGCAGCCAGGTGGAGCCGCGCATCGAGATCGGAACGGAACAGCAGGGTAAAGAAACGCAGTTTTTCGTGCGCGATAACGGATTGGGGATTGATATGCGTTACCATGAAAATATCTTCGGTCTGTTCAACAAACTGGATGCGAACAGCGATGGAACCGGTCTGGGGCTTGCCCTGGTAAAGCGGATTGTGGAACTCCATGGTGGCCGGATCTGGGTGGAGTCCGATGGCGAGGGATGCGGATCGTGTTTCCGTTTTACCCTGCCGGGGGCGGTTAAGGGAGAAGGGTGTGTCGTCCCGTCGTAATTTCTGGAATTGACTGCGCATCGGTCATTTTCAGAATAGTCTGGAATGCCATGTGAGGGAACGGTAGATGGACGAAGGTCATATAACGATATTGGTTGTTGAAGATGAGAAGTCCCATGCCCTGGCGATCACCCGCATATTCAATGCGGTGGTGCCCAATGCAAAGATCCTGCTTGCCGGTTCGCTGGATGAGTATCGCCGCATCGTAGAGGTGGTGCTGCCTGATGTTGTGGTGATAGACCTGAACCTGCCCGATGGCCGTGCAACCGAGATCCTGACCAGCCCGGCCGAAAATGGCGCCTTCCCCGTGCTGATCATGACTGCCCACGGCAACGAGGAGATGGCGGTAACAGCAATGAAAGCCGGGGCCCTGGACTACATCGTCAAGTCGGCCGAGGCCTTTGCCTGTCTGCCGCAAACCGTGGAACGCGCATTACGGGAGTGGAAGCTGCTCCAGAAAAACCTGTTGACCGAAAAATCACTGCAGGAAAGTGAAACCCGCTTCAGCCGTCTGCTCCAGGATATACCCACCGTGGCCGTTCAGGGGTACGGAATTGACGGCACCGTGCATTACTGGAATCTGGCCTCTGAAATTTTGTATGGATACACGGCGGTGGAAGCGATCGGCCGCAACCTTCTGGATCTGATCATCCCACCCGATGTGCGCGAGGACGTGAAGAATGCCCTGCAGTGGATGGTGGAAACCGGTCAGGCTATCCCGGCCTCGGAAATGAAACTCATGCGCAAGGACGGTACGCTGGTGGCGGTTTTTTCAAGTCATGCTGTTGTTCAGAAGCCGGGTGCGCCGCTGGAGTTGTTCTGTCTCGATATTGACATCACCGAACGCAAACAGAATGAAGAACAGCTGGAGTTCCTGGCCACCCACGATGAGTTGACCGGATTGGCCAATCGGGCGTTATTGCAGGACCGCCTGGCCCAATCGCTCCGCTATGCCCACCGTTCCGGGAGGATTTTGGCGGTGCTGCTGATTGATCTGGACCGTTTCAAGATCATCAATGACAGTCTCGGCCATGACTTCGGCGACAAACTGCTCGGTTCCGTGGCTGTGCGCCTGCAACAGGTCGTGCGCGAGGCGGACACCGTGGCCCGCCTGGGAGGCGATGAATTCGTTGTCCTGTTGTCGGAAGTGGCCGACCCCGATGATGTGGGGGTGTTGGCGACCAGGATCCTGCGGAATCTGGCGGAACCGCATCGGATCGACGGTCGTGAGATCACGGTCATCGCCAGCCTCGGCATCAGCCTCTACCCCAAGGACAGCGATAATGGAGCCACACTGATCCGAAATGCCGACATTGCCATGTACCGGGCCAAACGGGAGGGCGGCGGCAGCTTCTCGTTCTTTGCCCCGGAGATGAATCAACGGGCAATTGAGACCATGGAGCTGGAAAATGCCCTGCGTCAGGCGCTTGAACGGGACGAGTTCTGTCTGTACTACCAGCCCAAGGTGGATCTTGCCAGCGGCCGGATTACCGGATGCGAGGCGCTGGCGCGCTGGCAACACCCGCAGAGGGGCGTGGTTTCTCCAAACGACTTTATCCCGCTGGCCGAAGAGACCGGGTTAATTGTTCCGCTGGGGACCTGGGTTTTGCAGGAGGCCTGCCGGCAGGCAAAGGCCTGGCAAGATCAAGGGCTGCCGGGTGTGAGCGCGGCGGTCAACCTCTCCGCCCGTCAGTTTCGCAAAGGTGATCTGCCGCAGCTTGTTCAGGAAATTTTGCAAAAAACAGGTCTTGACCCCTGCTGGCTGGAACTGGAGATGACCGAGAGCATGGTCATGGATGATCCCGACAAAGCCATAGCCATCATGGATAAATTGAAACACATCGGTGCCCGCCTCAGCCTCGACGATTTTGGTACCGGCTACTCCAGCTTTTCCAGTCTGAGCCGGTTCCCCATCGATCATCTGAAGATTGACCGCTCCTTTGTCACTGACATTGTCACCAACCCGAATTCAGCTACTATCGCCACTTCGATCATCGCCATGGCGCATCGCATGCGGCTCAAGGTCATTGCCGAAGGGGTGGAAACCGAAGCCCAACTCGGCTACCTACGCAAGCATGACTGCGACGAAGTTCAGGGTTTTTTCTTCAGCCGTCCCCTGCCTGCCGATGAGTTTGCCGCCTTTCTGAAAAAAGGTATCCACTTCCCAGTGGCGGAGGTGAATGCGTACAACGAAGAGCGCACCCTGATGATCGTCGATGACGAACCCAATATTATCTTGGCCCTGCGCCGGGTGTTGTTCGATGAGGGCTACCGCATCCTTAGCGCGGGCAACGCCCATGAAGGACTGGAATTGCTTGCCAGGGAAAACATACAGGTGGTCCTCTCCGACCAGCGCATGCCGGGGATGACCGGCGCCGAATTTCTGGGGCGGGTCAAGGTTCTGCACCCCGCTACGGTTCGCATCGTCCTTTCAGGGTATGCCGATCTGGAAACCGTCACGCGAGCGGTAAATGAGGGCGCTGTGTACAGATTTTTGGACAAATCCTGGGACGACGATCTCCTGCGCGGGGATATCCGCGATGCCTTCCGCAACTACGAAGAGATTATCCGGCCCCGTCAGGAACGTGGCAGTGGTTCCTGATCGAGCGATTCTCCGTTTACGTTCAGGTAAGGAGAGCATACATGCTGTTTGATACGGTCAGCATCCTGCTCGCTCTTGCCGTACTCTGCTGCTCTCTCTCCGCGGCCATGCTGCTGGCCTGGCGGCTTGTGCTGCCCGGTTTACCGCTGCTGCTGTGGGGGTGCGGCATGGGGGGCTACGGTGTGGGTGTCTTCTTGATAACTCTGAGGGATTCTGTCCCCATCCTGGTGTCAACGAACGTCGCCAACCTGCTGATAGGCGGCTGTTACTGCCTTGTGTGGTGGGGGGTCAGCGTCTACCGTAATGTCAGGCCACATGCCCGCACCATTCTGGTGGTACTGCTGCTGTTCATTGTAATCCATGTCTGGTTCACCTTTGGTGACCCGGATATTGCCTGCCGCGCGGTTATTTCCCGCAGCTTTTGCATATTCTTTCTGCTGGGCGCGGTCGGCTCGCTTTGTAAGGGGGGACTTAAAACATTGACCCCGATGGAGAGGGGGGCAGCGGCCGCATTGACTCTTGACGTCCTGTTCAAAGCTCTGATCGTAACGGCGCAGCTTTTTAACATGTCCTATAAAGCACCAATGTGGAGCAATGTGTTTGCCTCGTCCGCCGCCATGTTGTCGCTGGCCGGTGTCACCTGCTGGGGGCTGGCGCTGATCATGATGATTCTGGAAAAAACAGTTGCCGACATGAGGTCTGCCGAGAACGCGTCCCGCACAGCGCAAAATCAGCTGGAAACGGTCATTGACAACATACCGTCCCTGATTTATCTCAAGGACCGCCAGGGTCGCCTGCTGGCCTGCAATCAGATGCTCGCTGATCTGGTGGGCGTCTCCCGGGAACAGATGTTGGGCAAGACCAGTCATGACGTATTTCCCGCGGAATTGGCCGACATACAACAAACCGATGACATGTCCGTTTTGCAGAGCGGCAAGATGCTGGTGACGGATGAAATTGTGGAACTGGGCGATGGCACGCATCTGTTCGAGACAACCAAACTGGCGGTTCGGGACCAGGCTGGCGAAATAAGCGCCATCTGCGGCATAACCAGTGATGTAACCGAGCGGAGGAGAATGGAGACACGCCTGAGTGAGTCGCAACAGCGTCTCGATACGATTGCAAATACCTCTCCGGCGCTTATCTGGATGGCCGGTCTGGATAAGGGTTGTATCTGGTTCAACGAAACCTGGCTTGCTTTTACCGGTCGCACCCTGGAGCAGGAGTCGGGCAATGGCTGGGCCGAAGGGGTTCACCCTGAAGATTTTGACCGCTGTCTCAAGATCTATATCGACTCATTCGAGGCGCGGGAATCTTTTGCCATGGAATACCGCTTGCGGCGCCACGACGGCGAATACCGCTGGATATACGATCAGGGACAACCCCGCTATGACGCTACGGGAGCATTCTGCGGCTACATCGGATCCTGTCTGGATGTGAGTGACCGGGTCGAGGCACTTGCAAAGCTGCATCAAAAAAACGCTGAAATCGAGCAGTTCATCTATACTGTTTCCCATGATCTGCGCAGTCCGCTGGTGACGGTCAAGAGTTTTCTGGGGTATCTGGAACAGGATATGGAAACCGGCGATGCAGAGAAAGTTGGCCAAGACCTTGGTTTTATCCACGCGGCAGCCGATAAGATGGAGCAACTCCTCAATGAACTCTTGCAGATGTCGCGTATCGGTCGTCAGGAGAATCCGCCAACCTCCGTGACATTCCGGGAATTGGCCCAGGAAGCAATGGTTTCGGTGGCCGGCCAGGTCGCCGGACACAACGTGAATGTCCAGGTTGCCGATGTGGAGCTGACCTTGACGGGTGACCGTCCGCGGCTAGCACAAATCTGGCAGAATCTGCTGGACAACGCCGTCAAATATATGGGTGACCAGCCGGAACCCCGTGTCGAGTTGGGCGTTGAGCGGCAGGACGGCGAGATAGTCTTTTTTGTGCTGGATAATGGAATCGGCGTTGCCCCGGAGAATCGGGACAGGGTTTTCGGGATGTTTGACAAGCTGGATAGATCCACTTCCGGTGTTGGTCTCGGGTTGGCAATGGTTAAAATGATCGTGGAACAATACACTGGCAGAATCTGGGTGGAGTCCAACGGAGAGGGACGGGGATCCTGTTTCCGCTTTACGTTGCCAAAGGCACTGGCAGCATGATCCCCGACATATTCACATCAAACGGGTAATTGGAGAACGAGCATGTCAATCCAGTGGGAAGAAAGTCTCAAACTCGGTGTTGCTGCAATTGACGAACAGCACGAGGAAATATTCAAACACTTCAGCACGCTCACCGAGTCTCTTCAAAAGGGGGAGGGCAGCAGTGTGGTTCTTGATATGTTGGCTTACCTTGACCAGTACACCGCTACCCATTTCAAGGATGAAGAGGTGCTCATGGAGCTTCACCACTACCCGAAGCTGGAACTGCAACGCCAGCAGCACTCCCGATTCAGAGAAAATGTAGCCATATTATCCGAAAAAGTTGCCAATAACGCCCCCAAGCAGGAGATTGCCATCAAAATAGATGCCGAGTTAATCAAATATTTTATTACCCATATTCGTAAACTTGACCGGGAGCTTGTGGAATTTATCACCTCACGTTTCGCGGATCTTTCCTTTAAGGTAAAAGGAGAAAGCTGATGCAAGGAGAACCGGTTGTCATACTGCTGGTGGAAGATGATCAGGCCCACGCTGAGATCGTCAAACGTAATCTGGAAGATTTCCGCGTCGCCAATCATCTGGAACATGTCAGTGACGGCCAGGCCGCATTGGATTACCTGCGCGGCCAGGGCGCATGGAAAGGGTGCCATGCACCCCGGCCGCATGTTATTCTGCTGGACCTGCGCTTACCCAAGATTGATGGCCTTGAAGTACTCAGAATCATTAAGTCGGATATCAATCTCAGTTCGATCCCGGTTGTTGTTTTAACCACATCGGATGCCGAGGCTGACATGGCCAGAGCGTATGAGAGTCATGTCAACAGCTATCTGGTCAAGCCGCTCGATCTGGACCAGTTTGTCAGCCTGATCAGGTCGCTCGGCTATTACTGGCTGGCGTGGAACAAGCATCCTCGATAATGATCAGCGCGCTCCACTGTTTGTGAGCGTATTTTTATTCTCTGAATGGATATTTCATGCCCCTTCCAGCCCAGCACGTGCCGCTGCCACGGAGTTACAGCCGGACCTCCTTCAACCTTGGATCTGCCGTGATCCGAAATGTCCTGGTTGCGCTTGCCTACATTGCAACGGCAAGACTCGGACTCCTGCTCGCCTTTGAGCAGACGAACGCCACCGCCGTATGGCCGCCGGCCGGAATCGCCCTGGCAGCCTGTCTTGTCTTCGGGTATCGGGTTTGGCCCGGCATTTTCTTGGGCGCCCTGATCGCCAACATATCTGTTCTGGCCACAAGTCCGGAAAGTTTGGTGCCCGTCCTGCTGGTGTCCAGTGCAACTGCAACCGGCAACACCCTGGAAGCCCTGGCCGGTTCATACCTCATCCGCCGCAGCATTTTCAACAGTCTCCCCTTTGACCGTACCCAAGATACCTTGTCCTACATTCTGTTTGGCGCCATTGCAAGTCCGTTGATAAGCGCAACAATCGGGAGCGTCAGTTTCTGTCTCTACAGCGGCGGCTGGTCGCGGTTCGTGCAGATCTGGCTGACCTGGTGGCTGGGCGACGCGGTTGGCATTCTCGTGGTTGCTCCGTTACTGCTTACCTGGGATAAACGGAGCACGCTTTGCTGGAACTGGGTGAGAGCCGTGGAAGCAGCTTCACTTCTCGCCCTTCTTCTGATGGTGGAAGTGATTATTTTCCACTTCAATTTTCCCTTGGAATACCTGGTATTTCCGGTTCTGTTCTGGACGGCCTTCCGCTTTGGACAGTTTGAGACCGCTGTTACCGTAACACTGGTCATGCTGAGTTTTCTGGTCTGGACTATCAGGGGAGCAGGTCCTTTTACCGTCGCGTCACTTAATTCCTCGCTTCTCTTTCTCCAGTCCTACCTGGGAGTGGCGTCAGCTTCAACGCTGCTGCTCTCGACGCTGATCAGCGCTCGAAATCGCGTCGCGGGGGCGTTACGAGCCTCGGAAGAAAAGTTCAGGAGCATTTTTGAAAATGCTCCGGTAGGCATCTTTCACTCCACCATGGACGGCAGGTTCAGCAGTGTTAATGAGACGCTTGCCGCCATGTTCAGCTACCCATCTCCCAAAGAAATGACCGGAGATATTACCGACATTGCAGAACAGCTTTTTGTCTGTCCTGAGCAGCGCCGGGCCATCATCAACAGGGCGCGCGACTCGCTGAACTTTGTCAGGGATGAGATTACCTACCGTCGCAAAGATGGCTCGCAGTTCGTCGCGAACCTGTATGTGCGAGTATTGCGCGACAGTTGCGGGGATTCTCCCGATCTGGAAGGTTTCGTGGAAGACGTTACCGAGCGCAAACGGGCTGAAGAGCGTCTGGGAGCATACCAGGGCAATTTGGAAAAACTGGTCCGGGCGAGGACCGCCGAACTGCAGGAAACGAATGAACAGTTAACCAGGGAAATCGAGGAGCGCAACAGGGCCGAATTGATGCTGGTAGAGCGCGAAGCGCAGTATCATGATCTGGTTGAGAGCGCCAACTGCGTGATCCTGCGTTGGCTGCCGGATGGCAGAATCACCTTTTTCAATCGCTTCGCGCAGCATTTTTTCGGATACCGCGAAGAGGAAATCACCAATTGCAGTATCATGGACACTATCGTGCCCCGGCGGGATTCCACCGGGCATGAACTGGCTTCAATGGCAGCGGATATTGTTGCCCAGCCGGAAGCCTATGCCAGTAATGTTAATGAGAATATCCGCAAAAATGGAGACAGGGTCTGGGTGGCATGGACCAACAAGCCGATTCTCGATGCCGATGGCTCGATCGAGGAAATTCTCTCCATCGGTATCGATATCACCCGGTTGGTTCATACGGAGCAGGAACTGAGGCGGACGCTGGAAGAACTGGCTCACGCCAAGGAACGAGCCGAAGCGGCCGACCAGTTGAAATCGGCCTTTCTGGCGACCATGTCCCATGAATTGCGCACTCCGCTCAACTCCATCATCGGTTTTACCGGTATACTCTTGCAGGGACTGGGTGGCCCGATCAATGATGAGCAGGCCAAACAGCTTTCCATGGTCAAAAACAGTGCCAATCATCTGCTGTCCCTGATCAGCGATGTTCTGGATATCTCCAAGATCGAGGCGGGCCAGATGACGGTTGACCAAGAGTCTTTCAATCTTGGTGAATCGGTTCTTAAGGTAGTCCAGAGTGTGCGCCCACTGGTCGAGAAAAAAAACCTCAAACTCTCGTGCGACGTGGCCGAAGATGTGGGACGCGTTGTCGGTGACACGCGCCGGGTTGAGCAGATTCTTCTCAACCTGCTCAGTAATGCGATCAAGTTCACCGAGCAGGGTGGCATATCGGTCCGTTGTGTGCGTGAAGGATCGGACTACCTGACCACCGTAACCGACTCCGGAATTGGCATTAACGGTGAAGATCTGGAGCGTTTGTTCAGGCCGTTCCATCAGATTGACACCGGCTTGTCCCGCAAATATGAAGGTACCGGCCTGGGGCTCTCCATCAGCAGAAAACTGGTGGAATTAATGGGCGGCGGCATCCGGGTAGAAAGTCGGCCGGGACAGGGGAGCACATTCGGTTTTACACTTCCGCTTGAAAGGAATCCGGCATGAATAAAAAGATTCTGTATATCGAGGACAACGAGCAGAACCTGTATCTGGTCAGATTTATTCTGGAAAAACATGGATATGCGGTCTGTGCCGCCATGGATGGGCGGGAGGGAATCGACTGCGCCGCCAGGGTGCGCCCGGACCTGATTCTGCTTGATATCCAACTACCGCTGATGGATGGCTATGCCGTGGCGCGACAATTGCGGTCCAACCCCGATTTGGCGGCGATTCCGATTGTGGCGGTTACCTCCTATGCCATGGCCGGTGACCGGGACAAGGCACTGGCAGCCGGATGCAACGGTTACATCGAAAAACCGATCAACCCCGATACGTTCGTGCGGCAGGTTGAGCAGCATCTGCCGTGCCGGGAAGAGTGAGGATAGAAGCAATGCGCCATGTTCTGGTTGTTGATGACATCGCCGAAAACCGTTATTTGCTTGAGGTTTTACTGAAAGGTAACGGTTTTGAAGTGCAATCCGCCGCTCATGGCGCCGAAGCGCTTGAGTCGGCCCGGAAAGAGCCACCGGCCCTGATTGTGTCCGACATCCTCATGCCGGTGATGGATGGCTATACATTCTGCCGGGAATGCAAGGCCGACAAACGGCTCAGGTGCATACCGTTCATATTTTATACCGCCACCTATACCGAGAAAAAGGATCAGGCGCTGGCCATGAGTCTTGGTGCCGACCGGTTTGTTATCAAACCCCAGGAACCAGGAGAACTGTTGGCTCTAATCCGCGAGACACTATCCGATTACTTGACTGGTGCAGCGCAACCAAGTGTGGACGTACCTCCTGAAGAAGAGGTGCTCAGGGAACACAATCAGGTCCTGTTTCACAAGCTGGAAAAGAAGATGGCTGATCTGGAACAGGCCAATCGAGAGCTGGAGCAGAAGATACTTGAGCAGCAACGCACCGAGGAGCAGCTGCGCCAGGCGCAGAAAATGGAGGCTATCGGTCGCTTCTCGGCAGGAATAGCCCATGATTTCAATAATATGTTGACCGTTATTTTCGGGTATGGCGCCATGATGCTGATGAATATGTCCAGCGATGATCCACAGCGGGACAAGTTGGATCAGATCCTGGCGGCGGCCGAGCGGGCCAGAAACCTGACCCGGAGTCTTTTGATCTTTAGCAGGAAGCAGGAACTGAAGCGGGAGCGGCTTAATCTGAACGGCAGTATCAAAAATGTGGAAATGCTTCTCCGTAGAATTATTGGTGAAGACATCAGTTTGATCATGTCGCTCAGTGAGGAAGAGATCGCGATTATCGCCGATAGCGGACATATTGAGCAGATGCTGATGAATCTGGCCACAAATGCGCGGGATGCCATGCCGACTGGCGGCATGTTGTCACTTGGCACTGATGTTGTTGAAATAGATGAAGAGTTTGTAAAAATGCACGGTTTTGGGACGCCTGGCCGATATGCAGTCATCTCGGTCTCCGATACTGGCGTCGGTATGGATGCAGCCACCTTGCAGCGCATATTTGAACCGTTTTTTACCACCAAGGAAACCGGAAAGGGCACTGGTTTGGGGCTCTCGATCATCTACGGCATCATTCAGCAGCATAAGGGGCACATAAACGTGTACAGCGAGCCGGGGCAGGGCGCCACTTTCAGAATCTACCTGCCGGTTATGCCGGGGGATGCACCGGACAATGATACGACACCATGCCGCCAGGATATACCGCGCGGACATGAAACCATTCTGGTTGTGGATGACGATACGGCCATCAGGGACTATCTGGAATTGTTTCTGACCGAACTGGGCTACAGGGTGTTTAGTGCGCGGGACGGGCGGGAGGCGATCGATGTCTTTCGAGAGAAAATGGGTCAGATCGATCTGGTGCTGATGGATGTAATTCTGCCGCACAAGAATGGCCGGGAGGCCGCCCGGGAGATCAGGAGTATGAAGAGCGATATCAAAGTTCTCTTTAACAGCGGTTACCCGTCGGATCTTGTTCATGGGCGTAATCTGCTGGAAAGTGGCGAACTAATGCTCATGAAACCGCTGACTCCCTCCGAGCTGGCCGTAACAGTGAGAGCAGCCCTGGATGGTGAGCTGCTGGTTTTGAGTGAAGTGGGCAAGGGAACGACCTTTACGGTACGCCTGCCCATCGGCAGGGAGGTGATCTAGATGAGCGTCGAACCGGTTCGCATACTGCTGGTCGATGATGAACGCAATGTACTCCGTTCTCTGGAGCGGCTCCTTCTGGAAGAAGAGTATGAAATTATTACGGCAAGTTCGGGCCAGGAAGCTTTGGATGTTCTGGAACATACCGGGCCGTTCCAATTGGTCGTGTCGGACTATCGCATGCCTGCCATGAACGGAGTCGAATTCTTAAGTGAGGTTTGCCGTCGCTGGCCGGACACCGAGCGCATGATCCTCTCGGGCTATGCCGACACCGCCTCCATCGTGGCTGCCATCAGTGAGGGGCAAATTTACAAGTTTATCGCCAAACCTTGGAACGACAATGATCTCCTGTGCATAATTCGCGAGGCGCTTGACCGATACGAAATTGCGGGCCAGAAACCGCCAGCTGGTGACTGACCTGCTGGCTGCCAACGAAGAACTGAAAATAATCAACGACCGTTTGAATGAGATCGTGGACGAGCGCTTCAAGGAAGCTCTGCTGAAGAGTCGCGCCCTGCACGGCATTCAGAATGTGGTGGATGCGCTGCCGGTGAGGTTTGTGGGGGCGGACGGATACGGCATGATCGTCCAGTGCAACGCGCTTGGTTCAGAAATGCTTCGTGTAGACCGGAAGGACCTGATCGGGAGCGATCTCTCCACCGTGTTCCCCCTGAACCTGGTTCAGTCGATTGTGAGGCTTAGGGATAACTCATGTGGAAAATGTTTCGTGGAGTTGCCGAGTGGCAGGTGTTGCGCGCATCTGACACGGATAGATCATGGTGACCAAAAGGCGATTGTGATCGCATTTTTGAAGGATAATGACCATCCGGAGGTAGAGTATGAGTGATGCGCATCAGACTGAACATGAGCCGCTTTCAGTTCTGTTGGTTGATGACGAGGAAAATATTCTTAAGGCGCTCCAGCGGCTTTTAATGGATGAGGACGATATTGAGATCGTAACGGCAACATCGGGAGAAGAGGGACTGAAGCTCCTGCCCGACCTCTCCGGCCTGGGAGTGATTGTATCCGACCAGCGCATGCCCGGAATGCAGGGCTCGGAGTTTCTGGCCCGCGTGCAGGAGCTGTATCCCGAGACCGTTCGTATCCTGCTCACCGGCCATGCCACGATGGAAGCGGCCATACATGCGGTCAATGCGGGGGGATATACCGTTTCTTCACCAAACCATGGAAAGATCTGGAAATCAGGTTCGCCATCCGCTCGGCGGTTGAAAAATAAGATCTGGAAGAGGAAAACCGGCGCTTGCTCAAGACCATCCGTCAGCAGGCTCTGGAGATAAAGGTTCTGGAAAAACAGTTTCCCGGCATCACTCGCCTGGTAAAGGACCGTCAAGGGAGCTTTGTTTTGCCGGAAATTTCGGAAGAAGAGATCGAAAGCCTGATTGCGGAATGCGAGAAGGAGTTGATGGGGTGAGGGGAGCCGCCCGTTTTTTTATGGAGTGCATTGATCCAGAACGGCTCTTACTTTCTTTAATAGAGTATGTGGCACGATCGGTTTGTACAGCAGCTCAACGCTGCTATCGACCAGCATCTTCTGCCTGATTATGTCAGGAGCGTAACCGCTCACAATGATCACCTTCACATCGGACCTGATTGCCTTGATCTGGTCATAGGCCTCCTTTCCACCCATCTTCGGCATAATCAGATCGAAAATCAGCAGCTGGATAGTATCCCGGTTTTTCATGAACCACTGAATCGCATCCGTGCCGTCAACGGCCTCGATGACGGTATATCCTTCCTGCCTCAGCAGGATGCTGATAAAGTTGCGCGCCGGTTCGTTGTCCTCGGCAATGAGAATGGTTTCCGTTCCCCGTGTGAGAATTTCCTCCTCTGGTGCCTTTTCCACTGCAGGTAGTGCCGATGAGATGACCGGCAGATAGATTTTGAATGTTGTTCCAATGCCCGGTTCGCTGTAGACGTTGATAAATCCATCGTGTTGCTTGATGATGCCATACACCACCGCCAGCCCCAGCCCCGTACCCTTTCCCACTTCTTTCGTCGTAAAAAATGGTTCGAATATCTTGCGGCGTGTTGTCTCATCAATTCCTTCGCCCGTGTCCGATACGGTCAACAAGGCATAGATGCCCCGTTTGCCGTATCCGTGGATGTTTGCAAAGTCCTTGTCAAGCGCTGTCACCCCCACGCTGATGATCAGGTCGCCCCCCTGTGGCATGGCGTCCCGTGCGTTTGTGGCAAGGTTCATCAGTACCTGCTCAAGCTGATGCGTATCTGCCAGGACCACCAGCGGCTTGCAATACACCGTAATTCTGCAGTCAATATCCTCGCCGATCACCCTGGTCAGAAACTTTTCCACTGTTTTGACTGTTTCGTTCAGGTCAACCGGCCTCTTGTTGCCGATCTGTTTTCTGCTGAAGATAAGCAGGTCTTGGGTAAGATTCGCGGCCCGGTTTGATGCCTCAAGCATGTGCTCGATGTTCAGCCGTTGTGGATTGTCCGGCTCCATGCTCATCAGAACAAGATGGCCGTAGCCAATGATGGCAGTCAGGATATTGTTGAAGTCATGGGCAATTCCTCCCGCCAGGGTACCGATGGACTCCATCTTCTGGGCCTGGAGCAGCTGCTCCTCAAGTTTTTTGCGCTCGGTAATGTCGCGGATAATTGCCCACATGCCGGAAGGCTTGCCGTCATCATCTTTAAGCAGATTCGTTCGTAACTCGACCGGGATCAGGGTTCCGTCTTTCCGGCGGTACTCCTTCTCATAGACGTCGGAGTAGCCCTGTGTCAGCACCTGCTGTTCAATGATCCTGGCCTCGTCGGCGTGCCAGCTGGCGGGGGTGATATCCATATAGTCCAGGAGACGGCTCTCCTCTTCGCTATAACCGAGCATGTTCAGGAATATGCTGTTACACTCAACAATTTTACCGGACATGTCGATGCGGGCGAAGGCATCCATCATGCTTTCGTGGAGGAATCGGTATTTTGCTTCTGAGGCCAGCAGCGTTTCTTCCATGCGCTGGTGACCCTGAATGAGGCGCCATTCACGAAGGGCGCGCGTCACGATGTGGGGCATGGCGGCAAACGCTTCCCGTGACTTGACGACATAATCCAGGGCACCCGATTTTAGCGCTTCCACCGCGGTCTGCTCGTTGCCGTGGCTGGTCATGATCAGGATCGGGAAGGGGCGGGGTTCGGCCTGGGTTGCCAACAGGTCAAGGGCGCGTCCGTCGGGCATGTTCAGGTCCATCAGGACGATGTCCGGCGGATTGGACACCACCACCTGACGATATTCCTCCAATGTGCCTGCCACCTGGATCTCAGTCTTCGCGCCTGATGTTATGAAGGCGCGGCTGATGGCTTCGGCATGGGCTGCCTCATCTTCCACGATTACTATTTGCAATCTCTCTCGTTTCACACCAATCCCCTCAACTCTTTGTTAGCATGGTATGTGCTCTTTGCAACCAGATCCGCCAGGCAGCTGATAAACAGCGGCGAGCTATTCAGTGATTCGACTCGCCGGAAGTCGCTGATACCAAGGGTATGGGCCAGATCGCGATACTGGACGTCGATCTCGTAGAGGGTCTCGATGTGATCGGAAACAAACGAAATTGGAACCATCAGCAGCTGTTTCGAGCCGCCTGTGGCCAGTTTTTCAATGGTAGCTTCCGTGGAGGGCTCCAGCCATTTGACCGGTCCGGCCCGCGACTGGAACGCCAGGTGATGCTGCACACCCTCGAAGCGCTCCATAACCAGGCTGACGGTTGAACGGATCTGATCGAGATAGGGATCACCGGAATCGATGAAGGACTGGGGCAGGCCGTGGGCGCTGAAAACAAGCTGCACGCCGGTGCGGGTGTCAAAACCGGCCAGTGCCCGCTCGATTTTCTCCGTAAGCGCCGCGATGTAGAGCGGGTGGTCGTGGAACTGTTGTACACAGGACACATCAAAGTGGGCAGGGGAGAGCGCCCGTCGCGCCCGCTCCAGTTCATTGAGGCTTGAACCGGTTGTGGCGCGCGAATAGTGGGGGTAGAGCGACAGGGCAATGATGCGGCTGATTCCCTCGCCCGCGATGGATTTCAGCGCTTCGGCCGTGTAAGGCTTGGCGTAGCGCATGGCCGTGAAACAGCGGTACTCGGTTCCCAGAACCTGCTCCAGTTCGACTGCCTGCTGTTCGGTAAGTTCCCTGAGAGGGGATTTGCCACCGATACGGAGATAATATCCGGAAACTTTTTTTGAACGGCGCCGGGCGATGAAACGGGCGATCAATGGCTGGAGAAAGGCAGGGCCGATCCTGATGATATCCCGGTCCGAGAAGAGATTGCGCAGAAACGGCTCCACTCCCTCCAGTGAATCCGGCCCCCCCATTTGCAGCAGCAGCACGGCGGTTTTGTGCATCAGGTTTCCCTCCTGTTTGAAGTTGTTGTGTTCAGGATCTCTATGTGTACCACAAAACAGAGCTGATGTCCGTAAGCGCAATGGTACGCGGACTTTTGCGGATGCGGCGAATGTCAACGGAATGTAAACAGCATGCCTTGTTTGAGTTTGTCCGTGTCGATCCGTTTAAATCCTGCTTTTTCCGCGCTCCATTGCCTTTGATTATTTCGATGTGCCCATTTCGGTTTGTTTGCACTGGGCGTTGCGTTCATGCTATGTGTCGTATTGATTTCCGTCATGAACTTGTTCCGGTTGCCGCAGGCGACGGTAACCGCTGTTTACCCGCATCGGAGGCGAAGAAGATGCCGCGTTTTTTTGAACGTGTACGCATGCCCTGGTGTGTAAAGCCGGGGCGTACACGAACCATCCGCTACCATCTGATCTGCCTGGTGGCTGTCTGCGTTATACCGGTCTGGATTGTGGCCGGTATTCTGGTCTACCAATCCTACCAGACCAAGTATGCCCAGCTTACCAATGCCATGCTTGATGCTGCGCGCTCCCTGTCCATGAACGTGGACCGGGATCTGGCCAGTGTCCAGGCCGCTTTAACCGCATTTGCAGTCTCTCCCTCCTTTGCCGCGGGCGATCTGGCTGAAATTCACCGCCAGGCCCGGGCCCTGCTGCGCTCCTATCCGGGAGCGGATATCATTGTCTCCGATTCCAGCGGACAACAGCTGGTCAATTCCTACCGTTCCTTTGGAACGCCCCTTCCAAAACGCAATACACCCGAAACCGTGCGGCGCATTTTTCAAACCGGACAGCCGGTTATCAGCGACCTGTATTTCGGCGCCCTGACCAAGCGGCCGCTGATTGCCATCGATGTACCGGTGTTCCGTGATAACAGGGTGGCCTATGACCTTTCCATGGCCTTTCCCGCCACCCAATTGTCCACGCTCCTATCCCAGCAACGCTTATCCCAAGGGCGGTTCGGGGTGATACTGGACAGCCAGTGCGTTGTGGTTGCCAGAACCCGTGGCCAGGAACGCTATTCCGGAGTCAATGCCTGTTCCCGGCTTCGCCGGGCCGTAGCCGTTGCCGCGGAGGGGGTTTTGGAGGCGGATGATCTGGAGGAAAAGCCGGTGGTCTCCGCCTTCTGCAAATCCTCCCTCTCAAGCTGGACCGTGGTGATCGGGGTTCCCCTTGCGGCTGTGACGAGCAGGATGTATGAATGGTTGGCGCTGGTATTGGCAGGAACATTGCTGTTGTCGCTGGTGGGCCTTGTGCTGGCAATGGTGATGGGGCGGAATATCGCATGGTCGATTCAGTCGCTGCTAGCACCGATGCCGGTGTCGGACGTGTTGAAACATTCGGGATTGAAAGAGGTTGATGATGTCGCAGACGCGTTGAGGGAGGCCGCCCGGTTGACGGAAAAACGTCTGGAGGAGCGGCTTGAGATCGAATCGCAGCTGCTGTTGAGTGAACAGCGTTATCGAAGCGTTGTTGAAGACCAGACCGAGGTGATCAGCCGCTTCAGGCCTGATGGAACGCTGATATTTGTCAATGAGGTATATTGCCGGATATTCGGAAAAACCAGTAGCGAGGTGCTGGGCAGCAGCTGGCATCCGGTAGCCATGCCTGCGGATCTGGCTGTCATTGAGAATAAACTGCGCTTGTTGTCGCCCTCTCACCCGGTTGTGATCGTGGAAAATCGTGTGGTTACCGCTTCCGGCGAGGTTCGCTGGATGCAGTTTGTCAACCGGGGTATGTTCGACACCCAGGGGCGGCTGATTGAGACCCTGTCCGTTGGCCGCGATATCACCGAACGCAAGCAGGCTGAGGATGCGTTACGCGCTTACGCCCGCCGTCTCATGGACGTGGAGGAAACTCTCAGGAAGGCGATTGCCGCGGAACTGCACGACGAGATCGGTCGCGACCTGACCGTGCTCGGGATTAATCTGTCGATCATCGGTGCCAGTCTGCCTTCCGATGCCGTCGTTTCCCTGCTTGCCAGGGTCGAGGACTCCGGAAAACTGGTGGAAAATATCAGCCGTACCGTCAGAAACATCATGGCCAGTCTGCGGCCGCCGGTGCTGGATGACTATGGCCTGGCAGCTGCCCTGCGCTGGTATTGCCACCTGTTTTCTCTGCGAACCGGTATTGATGTCAGGGTGCAGGCAGGTGAGGATTTTCCCCGTATGACGGTGGAACAGGAGATTGTCCTGTTCCGCATAGCTCAGGAAGCGCTTACCAATGTGGCGAAGCATGCGGCTGCACGGAGTGTAACCGTTTCGCTGCAACGTGAAGATGGCAAAGTCTGCTTTTCGATCGCCGACGATGGCCGGGGATTCGTATTCGATCCGGGCGTCCCGCTTTCGGAAACCTCCGGTTGGGGGATGACGATTATGCGCGAACGGGCCGAGTTGATTGGTGGGCAATTTCGTCTTGAGTCAGCAGTTGGCCGTGGTGTCACTGTGGTGGTTGAACTGCCCGAGGGGGAAGTCTAGATGACCGTTAGAATTCTGATTGCCGACGACCATGCCATTGTGCGCGAAGGTCTCAGCATGATCCTGGAGGCATTGGACGACTTGATCGTTGTCGGCGAAGCCCGGGACGGCCGCGAAGCCGTGGCCCTGGCAGAAGCGCTGAGACCCGATGTGGTTGTGATGGATATCGCCATGCCGGAGCTGAACGGGATCGATGCAACCCGCACAATCTGCGAACGCCTGCCCGGAGTCGCGGTTATCATGCTCTCCATGCATAACACCAGTGAACATGTGTTTCGAGCACTGCAAGCCGGGGCGCGGGCCTATCTGCTCAAGGAGTCGGCCGGCGCCGGGCTTGTCACCGCGGTCCGCACCGTCGTCAGGGGAGAAAACTATTTTGGGGAGGGCGTTGACGCTCCGGCGACACAGATAAGTCCCAAAAGCCCCCTGGAAAGCCTCAGCCAGCGTGAGCGGGAAGTTGTTCAGCTGGTGGTCGCCGGGAAAACCAGCGCGGAAATTGCCCTGATACTCTGCCTGTCTCCCAAGAGTGTCGAAACCTACCGCAGTCGGTTGATGACAAAACTAGGCGTCAACAATATTTCCACGCTCGTCAAATTCGCGCTTCAGCACGGTATTACCCCGTTTAAAATCTGACACAATTCTGAGAAGATCAAGTTCTCCTGACAGACCGGTGACGGAAATTCTGTTATAATTATACAAATTCGCCCAGTACGATGGGACATCCTGTTACCCCCTCCCCTCAATTCTCCCTTGTCTGGGAGAAAGCTTTACGCAGAGTGATGAAAAGCGACACATGGAGTAACACATGCTGACAGAAGATCCCCGTGCCCCTCTGATACTGGTAGTGGAAGATGATCAAGGCCACGTGGAACTGATTAAACGATCCTTTGCCGTTGCGCCGGAAATCTATCGCCTGGCAAGTGCCGCTTCTCTGCGGGAAGCCCGCCAGATTTTAGAGCAGCAGACTCCCACCATCATTTTTTCGGACTTCCGTCTTCCCGATGGAGACGGCGGTATGTTGATAGCGTTGGCAAACAACGAGTGCCCGGTTGTCGTGCTGACTTCCCAGGGCAACGAGCTGCGTGCGGTGGAGTCCCTCAAGACCGGCGCCCTGGATTACGTGGTCAAGTCGCTGGAATCCTTTGCAGCACTTCCTCGCATTGCGCAACGCTCCATGCGGGATTGGACCCTTATTCAGGAGCGATTGCGGGCCGAAGAAGCAACCCGCCGCGCCAAACATGAGTGGGAACAGACTTTTAATGCCGTTCCCGATCTGATTGCCCTGATAGACTCCCGCAATATCATTATCCGCGCTAACCGCGCCATGGCGGAGCGGTGCAGCCTCAGCGCGGAAGAACTGGTCGGCCGCACATGTTGTGAGCTGATGCATGGACTGACCGATCCACCGCCCGGCTGCCCCCATGCCAGAGCAATGCGTGATGGTCGGGAACATTGCGAAGAGGTGCATGAGGCGCGGCTGAAGGGTGTCTTCGATGTAACGGTTTCCCCGTTGTACAATCAGGACGGGAGCTTGACTGCCTGTGTGCATGTTATGCGGGATATCACTGAACGCAAAGAAGCGGAAATGGCTCGGCTGGAAATTGAGAGCCGGTTGCAACAGGCCCAGAAACTGGAGAGCCTCGCTGTGCTTGCGGGAGGAGTTGCCCATGATTTCAACAATATTCTGACCATCATCCAGGGACACTCCCATATGGCCCGGCAAGAACTGGCCGCCGCGGGCGTGGCTCCGAACAATATTCAGCAGATTGAAAACGCCGTGAATCGTGCAGCCAGCCTCTGCCGTCAGATGCTTGCCTATGCCGGCAAGAGACCGCTGGTCCGGACACTGGTGGATCTGGGGCGGTTGGTGGATGAAGTCGTTGAGTTGCTCAAGGCGACGCTGACGAAAAATGTTAGCATCGAGGTATGCGCCGCAGGTGATATTCCCGCCATCATGGCTGACAGAAGTCAGATGCATCAGGTTATCATGAATCTGCTGATTAACGCCGCCGAGGCCATCGGTGACACAAGCGGTGTTGTCAGAGTAGGGCTCACCAGGGCGGAGATTCTGCAGGACCGGCCTGAATCGGATTTTCTGGGAAAGCGGATACCCGACGGCGCATACGCCCGCCTGGACGTTTCCGACAGCGGTTGCGGCATGGACGAGAAGGCGAAAAAGCGTGTCTTCGAGCCTTTTTTTACCACAAAAGTCACCGGTCGCGGTCTTGGCATGTCAGCCATACTCGGTATTGTCACATCCCATGCGGGAGCCTTGCAGTTTGACAGCCTCCTGGGGAGCGGCTCATGCTTTACGGTCTTCTTTCCCCTGCCGGCCGAATCCGTAACAGCCATGGATGCGCATCCGGAACAGGGTGATGCCACCCCGAGCTGCAAGGGTACGATTCTGCTGGTTGATGATGAGGAAGCGCTGCGTATGGTCGGTTCCGAGCTGCTGTCTGCCATGGGGTTTACCGTCACGACCGCGAACAACGGTCGCGAAGCCTTGGGCATGTATCGCCAACAGCGAAGCGAAATTGATCTGGTCCTGATGGATTTGAGCATGCCAGATATGGGGGGGATGGAAGCGTACCGCATGTTGCGGAGTCTTGATCCCGATGTTCCGGTTGTGTTGTGCAGCGGCTACAGTGACGAAGAGATCGAGGATGAAATCGGAAGGGACCGCCGGGCCGGTTTTCTGGAAAAACCATACCGACCAACCCATCTGCGCGAAATTCTGCTGAAAATGCTGGGATGAGAAACAACAGGGGTTTTATCGCATGACAAAAACTCTGGACAGGGTAGTCGGGATAATGGAGCGCGCCCATGGCAGGGATATCTCCGTCTATGATGAGGTGTTCCTGCAGAAAACGCTTGAAAAACGACTGGTGGCAACCGGAATCGGTAACCCCTCGGCTTACGGTGAGTACCTGCTGGTAAACGGTTCGGAGGCTGAAGCTCTGTCCTGTTCGCTCAGCATCTCCTACAGTGAATTTTTCAGAAATCAACTGACCTGTGCCCTGCTGGAACAATTGATATTACCCGGCATCCTTGCCACAAAGGAAAAAAAAGGTCGAGGGGAGATCAGGGTCTGGTCGGCGGGGTGCGCCTCCGGACAGGAAGCCTACTCCGTTGCCATTCTGCTGGATGAACTGGTTGCCGACCGGGGCAAGCATGCCGTTACCTTTCGCATCTTTGCCACCGATCGCTCGGAACACGAGCTGGAATCGGCGCGGCAGGGAGTCTATGATTTCGCGGCGGTGCGCAATGTTCGCCACAAACATCTTCAGAAGTATTTCACCGCCAGGGGGGATGCCTTCCAGGTCGTTGACAGACTTAAAAAACAGGTGGACTTTTCTGTCCACGATATGCTGGATGAGAGGCTGAGCTGCCCATCGGAGAGCATCTATGGGGATTTTGACCTCGTTTTCTGCGGCAACCTGTTGTTCTATTACCGGCCGGAAGTTCGTCACTTCATTCTGAACAAAATATGTCATTGCCTCACCCCCGGCGGCTATCTGGTTACCGGTGAAGCTGAGAAGGAAATAGTGACCAGGCATGAGTGCTTTCGGGGAATTGTTCCTCCGTCGGCAATTTTTCAAAAGAACGTGCCACGGGGAACCACATGAAACTGAGGGACATGAAAATCGGGACACAGTTACGCATCGGCCTGGGAAGCATCCTGCTGCTTGTGGTGCTGCTGGGGTCAGCGGCCCTGTTTGATGGTAACCTTTTATGGCAACAGCAGGAGGGGCTGTACAGCCATCCGCTGACAGTGCGACGGGCGCTCAGCGATGCCCGCTACGATTATATGGTCATTCAGCTCAGGATGAAAGATCTCGTCCAGGCGGGGAATGAGCGGGAGCAACAGGCGGTCATCCAGGAGATTGACAGCTTTGAAGCCGATGCTTCGCGTCGCCTGGCAATCATCTATGACAGTTATCTGGGGCCCCGCAAGGATGTCGACGACATCCAGGATGCCGCTGTTCGCTGGAAAGCTGTTCGAAGCGAAACCATCCGGCTGCTGTTGGCGGGCAAGAGTCCCGAAGCAGCCTCCCGTGTGAAGCCGGTTGGCGCGGACAGCCTTGCCGCCGCAAAGGTGCTGCATGAATTCAAGGATGTCAGCGATTTCGCCCTTAAAAAGGGCGACCAGTTTTTCGCCAACGCCAAAAAACTGAAGAACAGCCTGCAACTTCAGTTGGCTGCCCTGCTGAGCGCTGTTTTTTTTCTGACGCTGTTCGTCAGCTACCTGCTGCTGAAAACGATCAGGACACCGTTACAGGAACTGACAGCCGCGGCCAAACAGTTTCAGGGAGGCGCACTGGATACCCGCAGCAGCTACGATTCTCCCAATGAATTCGGAATGCTCTCCGACTCGTTCAATGAACTTGCCGAAACGGTGCAGCTGGAACTGCTGGTCAAGGAGAACAGTGGCCGGGTCGCGGACGCCATGCTCCAGGACGATGAGCTGCGCCCCTTCTGCCGTGAGCTGCTGAAGGAGCTGCTGCAGCTGACCGGTTCCCAGGTTGGGGCCGTGTACCTTTTGGATAACCAGAATTCTGCTTTCGAACATTTTGAATCCATCGGGTTTTCCTCAGTGAATACCGGATCCTTTTCCGCAACGCTCCACGAGGGCGAGTTTGGTTCCGCCCTGGCCACGGGCCAGATACAGCATATCTCGAACATTCCTCCCGATACAAAGTTCACCTTTGCCACGGTGTGCGGGCAGCTGATCCCCGCGGAAATCCTGACCATCCCGATCCTGGCGGAGCAGAAGGTCGTGGCAATGGTTTCGCTGGCCGGGCTGCGGCCCTATTCCGTTGCGGCGGTGCGGCTGGTTAATGATGTCTGGCATGTAATAACCGCCCGATTTAACCGTGTCCTGGTTTTGGAGAAGATCCGTAACTTCAGTGAAAAACTTGAACTTCAGAACCGGGAACTGGAGTCCCAGACGCGGGAAATGACGGCCCAGAAGGATGAACTGACCGAGCAGAATGTGGAACTGGAGCTGCAGAAGAATCAGCTGGACGAAGCCAATCGCCTGAAAAGCGCCTTTCTATCCAACATGAGTCATGAGCTGCGTACGCCGCTCAACTCGGTGATCGCCCTGTCGGGAGTGCTGAATCGCCGGCTTGCCAATGCCATTCCGGACGAGGAGTACAGCTATCTCGGGGTTATCGAACGCAACGGCAGGAATTTGCTGGCACTGATCAACGATATCCTGGATCTGTCGCGCATCGAAGCCGGGAAGGAGGAAATCAGCCTGGAACGTTTCTCCATCAGGAATCTGGTTTCCGAAGTTGTGGCGATGCTTGAGCACCAGTCGAATGAAAAGGGAATCGCCCTGCTCAACGGCATTGATGAAGGTTTGCCCACCATCCTCAGTGATTACACCAAGTGCCGGCATATCCTGCAGAATCTTGTCGCCAATGCGGTCAAATTCACCGCCGAAGGTTCGGTGGAAATCCACGCCGTACAACGGGGAGATCAGATCCGGATTTCCGTAACCGACACCGGGATCGGCATCGCACCGAATCAGATCGACTACATCTTTGACGAATTCCGTCAGGCCGATGAAAGTACCACAAAAAACTACGGCGGGACCGGTCTGGGTTTGGCCATCGCCAAAAAATACGTTACACTGCTGAAGGGCGATATTACGGTTACAAGCTCTCCCGGAAAAGGATCAACCTTTACCATCATCCTGCCCTTTGCCTTTGAAAGTGCGCCTTCAGGAGGGCAGGTCAGGGAGTCTGCCGAGTATCCGGGATCCCCCAGAACCGGAACACAGCCCGTGAACGTTTCTGGTCAGGGGAAGTGCATCCTGGTGGTGGAAGATAACGATCCGGCCGTGATTCAGTTATCGGATATCCTTAATGGCCAGGGGTATTGCGTGAAAGCGGCTCGCAACGGCAAGGAGGCCCTGGAACAGGTGGAAAAATCCCTGCCGGATGCCATGATCCTTGATCTGATGATGCCGGAGATTGATGGTTTTGAGGTGCTTGCCGCGATCCGTTCCATGGAAAAGAGCGCGCACATACCGGTCCTGATTCTGACCGCCAAGCACGTCACCAGGGAGGAATTGAGCTTTCTCAAGGGAAACAATATCCACCAGTTGATTCAGAAGGGTGACATCAACCGCAACGAACTGCTGAAGTCCATTGAAAACATGGTGCAGCCCCTTGATAAGACGCCACCTTCACCTGCACGAGTTCAAGTTTCGCGTCGGCCTGCCGGCAAACCGGTGGTGCTGGTCATGGAAGACAACCCCGACAACCTGCTGACCATCAGAGCGATGCTTGATAAGACCTGTCGCGTCCTGGAAGCCTCCAATGGTCAGGCCGGTCTGGAACTGGCCAGGGCTCACGAACCGGACATCATCCTGATGGACCTTGCCATGCCGGTCATGGATGGTTTTAAAACCTTGCATGCTCTCAGAAACGAGGATGGCATTCGCCATATCCCGGTCATCGCGGTGACGGCGGATGCGATGTCAGGGAGCCGGGAAAAGATCCTAGCTCATGGTTTTGATGGCTATCTGGCAAAACCGATTGACTGGAACACCCTTGAAGAGGCGATCAGGGAGACGCTGAATGATACCGAAAATACTGATTGTTGATGACATTCAGGACAATCTTACGACTCTGAAAGCCGTCATATCGGATGCTTTCCCCGGAGCGAATATTCTGACCGCCCTGAGCGGGGCCAGGGGGATTGAGCTGGCACTGGCGGAAGATCCGGACGTGATCCTGCTGGATATCATTATGCCGGGGATGGACGGGTTCGAGGCCTGTCGGAGAATGAAGGCCGATGAACGCCTGCTGCATATTCCGGTGGTCTTTCTGACCGCCCGGCTGACTGACAGGGAAAGTCGCATCAAGGCGCTGGAGTCGGGGGCGGAGGCGTTTCTTTCCAAGCCGCTGGAGGAAGCGGAATTGACGGCCCAGATCCGGGCCATGATAAAAATAAAAGCGGCCGCGGAAGCTCAACGCCAGGAAAAAGACCGATTGGCCGCCATGGTTGTGGAGCGCACCCGCGAGCTCGATCGGGAGCTGGCCGAACATCGCAAGGCGGAGGAGGCGCTGCGGGAGAGCGAGGAACGTTACCGCACGCTGATGGAGAGTGTGCCTGCTCTTATTTACCGTTTCTCCACCACACGCGGAGGGCTGTTTTACTCTCCTCAGGTCGAAACGGTTTTTGGTTTCCCGCTCCGTAACTTTTATGACAATCCGATGCTGTGGCGCGATTCCATTCACCCGGACGATTATGACAGGGTCATGAATTCGATCTGCTCTTTCGATGCTGACGGCACTGATGGATTTGACATCGAGTACCGGATCCGCTCTCGCAGCGGAGACTGGGTCTGGCTGAATGACCGCTCGGTGCGGAGAGTGAAAATACATGGTGATGTGATCATCGACGGAATCGCCCAGGACATCAGCGCTCGTAAAAAGGCCGAGGGAGAACGCCAGGAGATTGAACGCCAATTCCAGCAGGCCCAGAAGCTGGAGAGCCTCGGTGTGCTGGCCGGCGGCATCGCCCATGATTTCAACAATATCCTGACTATCATCCTGGGGCACTGTTATATGGCCAAGGACGCGCACATTTCGGAACTGCCGCGCGAAACCCACCTTCAACATATTGAAGATGCAGCCCATCGAGCAGCGCTGCTCTGCCATCAGATGCTGGCCTATGCCGGTAAGCGAACACTTTTTCAGACACGGATCAAGTTCAGACTGTTGCTGAAGGATATGGTGAAGATGCTCCAGTCGGCCATTTCAAAGAGTGTCTCCATAAGACTAGACCTTGGGTCCGATGATCCGGAAATAATGGGTGATCATGCCCAGATTCAGCAGATCGTCATGAACCTGATCATCAACGCTGCCGACGCGATCGGCGACGTAAACGGCACAATCCGAATTGGTTTGGCTGTCAGGGATGGCCATGCCGCTCCGGTGGGGAATGATTTTTTTGGTAATGTCATCCCTGCCGGAAGCTATGCCTGTCTGGAGGTGTCCGATAGCGGGTGCGGCATGGATGATGAAACCCAACGGCGCATATTTGAGCCATTCTTTACCACCAAATTCACCGGTCGTGGACTGGGCATGTCGGCAATACTCGGCATTATAAAATCCCACAACGGCGCGCTGCAACTCTCAAGCAGCCCTGGCTGCGGTACGAATTTCAAAATATATTTTCCCCTGTGTGCCGTGTTCCGTGATGTTGTTACGGATACCGCGGCCGAGACCTCGCATAGAGCGCAACCAGGCGGAGATGTACTGCTGGTGGATGATGAACAGGCGCTGCGAACCATCGGGACCTCAATGCTCAAGTCGATGGGTTTTTCAGCCATAACCGCCTGCAATGGTCGCGAGGCCCTTGAAATATACCGCACGCGGGGAAGCGGGATTGATCTCGTTCTGCTGGACATGATCATGCCGGAGATGGGCGGGGTTGAGGCGTATCATGAATTTCGGAAACTTTCCCCGAAAATTCCCGTTGTGATCTGTAGTGGGTACAACGTTGAAGGTCTTTCAATAGACATTGATACTGATGCATACGCCGGATGTGTGCAAAAACCGTTCAGGCCGGACCAACTGCGTGATGTAATGATGAAGGTGTTGGCCGTGAAATCTTTGGAATCAAGTGAGACCCTATGACCATCGTGCTTCCCCTGGCTCTTGTTGTTGACGATGAAGAGTCCATACAGTCTCTGCTGAAGACCTATCTGGAGCGGGAAGGTTTTTTCGTGGACTGCGCATCGGATGTCGTCGCCGCCGAAACGTTCCTCTCCGGTAAAACCTATGACCTGATCCTTGTTGATATCTGTCTCGGCAAGGGAAACGGCATTGAGCTGTTGCGTCAGATCCGGGAGCACGACCAGCATGTCCAGGTGGTGCTGATTACCGGGAATCCCAATGTGGAATCTGCCGCCGAAGCGCTCAGGCTGGGGGCGTTTGATTATCTCATCAAGCCTTTTACTCCCTACCAGATCATGGGGACAGCACGGCGCGCCCTGCTCAGCAAACGACTGGTGGAGGAAGACAGACGCAAACAGGCCAATCTGGATGCCATCTTCCGCAGCGCATCGGACAGCATCATTCTGATTGACCGCGACGGTTGTCTTGTCAGGGCCAACGAGGCTGCCATGGGTTCCTGCGGTTATGTTGCCGACCACCTGGGTATGGCAATCCGATCAATTGACACGGGCTGCAAAAAAACATGCCGGGATATTATGCTCAGTGTGCTCAGCGATGGTATGCCGCGTAACTTCCGTCGCCTGGAATGTTTCCGCAAGAACGGCGTACTAAGGGTTTTCAGCCTGAGTACATCGCCGGTGATCGAGAGTGACGGCCGTATCGATGGAGCCGTGGCCATACTGCGCGACGAAACCGAGTTGGTGCATCTGGAAAAACAGGTGCACCGACAAAGCGGCTTTGGCGGCATCGTGGGCAGAAACAGTGCCATGCAGCGCATGTACACTCTGATAGAGGCGCTGGCCAATGTTCAGACGACGGTTTTGATCAACGGCGAGAGCGGAACCGGCAAGGAGTTGGTTGCGGATGCATTGCATCATCAGGGAGTCCGCTACGACAAGCCCTTTGTCAAGGTCAACTGCTCCGCCCTGTCGGAGCATCTGCTGGAAAGCGAGTTGTTCGGCCATGTTCGTGGAGCTTACACCGGCGCGATGGCGGCCCGTACCGGCCGGTTTCAGTTGGCGGACGGAGGCACGATTTTTCTGGATGAGATCGGCGATATCTCTTCCGCCATGCAGATGCGGTTGCTGCGAGTGCTGCAGGAGCAGGAGTTCGAGCCGGTCGGCGCATCCACACCCATCAAGGTCGATGTGCGGGTTGTCGCGGCAACCAATCAGGACCTTGTGGAAAAGGTCCGTCTCGGAATATTTCGGCACGACCTGTATTACCGCTTGAACGTGGTACGCCTGATCATTCCGCCACTGAGGGAACGCCGGGATGACATTCCGCTCTTGACAGAGCACTTTCTCAATAAATTCGGCATAAAGTTTCAACGGCCATTTACGGGTGTGTCCCCGCAGGTGATGGATCTCTTCATGCATCACCCTTGGCCCGGAAACGTGCGCGAGCTGGAACACGCCATCGAGCATGCGGCGGTGCTCTGCCCCTCGGGCATGATCTCCGTGGAACATCTTCCCCAGGATTTTATCAATGAAATCTGCGACGAGAACCCATCTGAACAACCGACCCCCCTGCCCGTTTCCGGCATGTCGCTTGATGAAGCCCTTAAACAGGCAGGCGGCAACAAGGCCAAGGCAGCCCGCCTGTTGGGTGTCAGCCGCTGTACTATTTACCGCTGGATCAACGAAAATCCCGACCTCAAAGTCACTCCCTGATCATCTACCGTCGGCCATGTCGCATGCGACACTTTTGTAGCAGGTGTCGCATACGGAAGTGTCGCGTGTTGCGCTGTGCCCTCTTCCCCCTCCGGCTCCTTCCTGTACGTCACTCAGCTCTAACTGTCTGGAAATAAGGATTATTAATTGTTTGTGGGCGTTCATGTGCTTGTGGCATGAATCCTGAAGAACGGTTAATTGAATCTGTTGTGCATTGAACTGTCGCATCAAAAAGGATGGCAGCGGAAATGGGCGAATACACTCTCCAGATTGAGTCGGTCACCGGCAATGAGCTTTCTCAGGCCATACGTTTGTCAGGGGCGCTGACATCTGACAACGTCGGTGAAGTACTGTTTCATTTGAGCTCGGTGTTTGACAAAAAAGAAAATGTACTTGATCTGTCCGGCATAACGGAAATCGATTTTGCGGGTCTTAAGCTGATTTGCATCTGCCACCGGACCCTGCCGCTCAGTGGCAAGAATCTCCGCATAATCGGACACACCCATGCGGTTATTCGCGACACAATCGTATCGAATGACTATCAACACCGTTCAAAGTGCGCCAAAGACTCTCATTACGGCTGTGTATGGACAGATATGTGCCCCATGGTGGAAGAGCAGAAAACGTCATCCAACAGTGCTTCCGGTGAGTCGAGTTTGCCGGTTGGGAAAACGATCGGGGGTAACCGCTTTGAAGATCATTAATTTGAAACGGAATGACCGGGTCAACAGATGCAACTCCTACCTTATCCTTGGGGACTGGAACCGGTCCAGCGACGTAAATACCATCATCGATCCCGGTAATGACTTGTTCGTACTCCTGGAGATCGAGAAGCTTTCCAAGGGATTCGGCAGACTTCCGGTGACGCAGGTGATTTTGACCCACAACCCTGACGAGCACATAGGGGCATCCCTGGCGCTCAGGGAACGTTTCAATGCCAGGATTCTGGCCTACGGTGACGGACCTGAAATCGATGAACGTCTCAGCGATGGACAGCTCATAAAGGCGGGTGACGATGTTCTTGAGGTGCTCCACACACCGGGCCATTCGCCGGACTCCATCTGTCTGTACGCGCCGTCTGAAAAGACGCTTTTTTCAGGTGACACGGAGTTGCAGGTCAACCGATCGAATAAGATCTATCCCCGCAGCTATGTTGATGCGCTGTTTAAAATCGCCTGTCGCGACATACTCAAGATTTACTCCTGTCACGACCAGCCCATAACCAGCGATTGCCAGGAGCTAATCATTCAGTCCGTGCAAACCATCTGCCGGCACAGCATCGTGGTGGATGAAAGGGGCTTCTAAATGCCCGCACTGAACACAACCATATTTAGAGAAACAGTGAAACTGAAAGGATCTGTCAATGGCTTTTACCTTTTTTATGCGTGACCAACCAACACTGGAATATGCAGCTGATCATATGATCCCCTATGCCAGCGGTCGCAGTCGGATCAAGATTTGGGACGCCGGCAGCGCACTGGGACAGGAAACCTATACCATCGCCATGATCTTTGCCGAGAAGATGAATCACTTCGGGTACAAAAACCTCAGGATCGATGCCACCGATTACGACAGCGCCAATAACTTCGGTGATGTGGTCAAGGCGGCCGTGTACCCGGATGAGGAACTGCAACGAACCCCAGCAGAACTGCGCGCAAAGTATTTCGAAAAAGCCGACCAGACCGGCCATTCACGGGTTGTGGAACTGCTGCGCAGCCGGGTCAACTTCCAGTATCACGATCTGCTTTCCTACAAGCCGGTTGGAGAGGATTACTGCCTGATCGTCTGCAAGAACGTCATGCTGCATTTCCAGTATCCGGAACGGGTCGAGGTGTTCAAGATGTTCCACAGGGCGCTGGCCCCCGGTGGCTATCTGGCCAATGAGAACACCCAGAAGCTGCCTCAGGAGGTTGCCCACCTCTTTACCCAGGTTGTTCCGGACGCCCAACTGTACAAGAAGGTGGGGGGGTAACCGTCGTGAGAATCATTCCCTTGGTGAGAAATGACAGGATCTACAGTTGTAACTCATATCTGATACTTGGGGACTGGAACCATATCGAAGATATCAACACCATTATCGATCCCGGAACCGACGCGTTTGTTCTCGATGAGATTGAGCGGCTTTCCACCGGGTTCGGCAAGATAGCAGTTGAACAGATCATTCTGACCCACAACCATTTTGACCACTCCGGCGCGGTCAAGGAGATCAAAAAACGGTACAACGCCCGTGTAATGGCCTTCAGCGAGGGTAACGGAGTTGATGAGCGCCTTCATGATGGCCAGTTCATCAAGGCGGGCGATGACTTTCTGGAAGTGCTGCACACCCCCAACCATTCCTCGGACTCCATCTGTCTCTACGCTCCTTCCGAAAAAGCGCTCTTTGCGGGTGATACGCAGGTGCGGGTGCGCTGGCCGGGGGAGCTGTACTCCCCGGAATATGTCGAGGCGCTTTGCAGGATAGCCGGCAAGGATATCCTCAAGATCTACTCCGGCCACGACGCTCCCATACTGAGTGAGTGCCGGGAAATCCTGCTGACCACATTGCACAATATTCAAAACACGGAAAATATTCCAATCCATGAAAGGAGATGCTGATTGTGGAAGCAGCAACCGGGATCAGGGAGCAATCGGAACGCTCAGGCAGGTAACATAAACGTTATGAGGAGGCAGCGTATGCAGTGGTTCGACAACATGACATTAAAAGGAAAGCTGTTAACCGGTTTTATCCTGGTCGCGATGATTGCCGCCGTAATCGGAGGAGTCGGCATCTATGACATCAAAAAAATAGATGACGCCGATACCAAGCTGTATGAAAAGATGACCGTGCCCCTGGGGCAGATGGCCGATATCTCAGTTGCCTTCCAGAGGATCAGGGTGAATGCCCGCGACCTGATCGCCGCAAGCAGTTCGGAAGACAAGAAACGATTTTCAGAGCGGATCAAGGAACTTCGTGAAGCCGTTGACAAGGATACTGAAACGTTTGAAAAAACCCTTTTTACCGATGAAGGGCACAAGCTGTTTGAGGAGTTTAAACAGGCAAAGTCGGGTTTTCGCACGCAGCTTGACAAGGTCATAAGTCTGGCGCAGGCGGATAGGGACGCCGAGGCCACGGCCCTGCTCCAGGGCGAAGCGGGCAAGGCCTCCCGCGTCGAGCAGGATGCCATTGACAAGCTGATGGATTTAAAGGTTAAGGCTGCCAAGCTGACCTCGGATCAAAATACCAAGGACGCCAATCATGCCACACTTATGATGTCCATCCTCCTGGGAGTGGGCATTCTTCTGGCCATCGGATTGGGCCTGTTCATTGCCCGGATTGTCATGAAGCAGCTGGGCGCTGACCCGAAAGAGGTGGGCGAAATAGCCAATCTGGTTGCGGTTGGTGATCTCAGCCGTGAGATAACTCTGGTTTCCGGTGATACCGGCAGTGTCATGGCCGCCATGAAGAGGATGGTGGATACGATCAAATTATTGGTGAGCGATGCCGGCATGCTGTCAGACGCAGCCATTGCGGGCAAACTGGCTACCCGCGCTGACGTAAGCAAGCACCACGGTGACTTCCAGAAAATTGTTGCCGGTGTCAACGACACACTGGATGCGGTCATTGGCCCTTTGAATGTTGCCGCAGAATACGTTGACCGCATCTCCAAGGGCGACATTCCGCCCAAGATCACCGACAACTACAACGGCGATTTCAACGAGATCAAGCTCAACCTGAACAACGCCATCGACAACATCAATGCTCTGGTAGCTGATGCCAACATGCTTTCAAAAGCTGCTGTCGAAGGCAAGCTTGCCACCCGCGCCGATGCCTCCAAACATCAGGGAGACTTCCAGAAAATCGTCGCCGGCGTCAATGACTGTCTCGACTCTGTCATCGGCCCGCTGAACGTTGCTGCCGAATACGTTGACCGCATCTCCAAGGGCGACATTCCGCCCAAGATCACGGACAACTACAACGGCGACTTTAACGAAATCAAGCTCAACCTGAACAACGCCATCGACAACATCAATGCTCTTGTCAGCGACGCCGGCATGCTTGCCAATGCCGCTGCGGAAGGTAGGCTTGCCACCCGTGCCGATGCCTCCAAACACCAGGGCGATTATCAGAAGATCGTCATCGGCGTCAACCAGACGCTCGATGATGTCATCGGCCCGCTGAACGTTGCCGCCGAATATGTTGATCGCATCTCCAAGGGCGACATTCCTCCCCAGATCATGGATAACTACAACGGCGATTTCAACGAAATCAAGCTCAACCTGAACAACGCCATCGACAACATCAACGCATTGGTGGCCGACGCCAACATGCTGGCCCAGGCCGCAGCTGACGGCAAGCTTTCCACCCGCGCCGATGCTTCCAAGCACCAGGGCGATTACCAGAAGATCGTTGCCGGCGTCAACCAGACGCTCGATGACGTCATCGGCCCGCTGAACGTTGCCGCCGATTATGTGGACAAGATCTCCAAGGGCGAGATTCCAGCGGAGATCACCGACAGTTACAACGGTGACTTCAACACCATCAAGAACAACCTCAATACCTGTATCCAGGCTGTCAATGCCTTGGTAGCCGACGCCAATATGCTTTCAAAAGCTGCCGTGGAAGGCAAGCTTGCCACCCGCGCCGATGCGACTAAACATCAGGGCGACTTCCAGAAAGTAGTTGCTGGCGTCAACGATTGCCTAGACGCGGTCATCGGCCCGCTGAACGTGGCCGCTGAATATGTGGACCGCATCTCCAAGGGCGACATTCCTCCCAAAATCACCGACAACTACAACGGCGACTTTAACGAAATCAAGCTCAACCTTAACAACGCCATCGACAACATCAATGCTCTTGTCAGCGACGCCGGCATGCTTGCCAATGCCGCTGCGGAAGGTAGGCTTGCCACCCGTGCCGATGCCTCCAAACACCAGGGCGATTATCAGAAGATCGTCATCGGCGTCAACCAGACGCTCGATGATGTCATCGGCCCGCTGAACGTTGCCGCCGAATATGTTGATCGCATCTCCAAGGGCGACATTCCTCCCCAGATCATGGATAACTACAACGGCGATTTCAACGAAATCAAGAACAACCTCAATAACATGGTCCAGATGATGAACGACCTGCTGGCCCAGACCGACATCCTGATCAGGGGCGCGGCCGACGGCGAACTGGACAAGCGCGCCAACGCCGAACTCTTCGTGGGGGGCTGGAAACAGCTGGTCAGTGGTGTCAACGACACCGTCGTCAACATCGTCAACCCGCTGCGCGTCACCGCCGACTACGTTGACAAGGTTGCCAAGGGCATCATCCCACCCACCATCACCGACAGCTACAAGGGCGAATATAACGTCATCAAGGGCAATCTTAATAATATGGTCCAGATGATGAACGACCTGCTGGCCCAGACCGACATTTTGATCAAGGGCGCGGCCGACGGCGAACTGGACAAGCGCGCCAACGCCGAACTCTTCGTGGGG
>JACAAY010000034.1 GCA_013377095.1 Desulfuromonadales bacterium | reverse complement strand
CAAAGTACAAAACCGGTCTGCTCTCCTCGCCCGGCGTCCGCAGGGATGGCAGCCGGGTTTCACTTGAATTCAGCATGGTGCTGCTGCGCGACGAAACGGGAGCCATGCAGGGGTGCGCCTCCATCATGCGCGATGTGACCGAACGATGGATGAGAGAGAAGGAGTTGAAGGAGCGTTTGACTGCCTGTGAAACAAAACTGGCAGGTACGCCTGTTTAGGTAGTTTGGTGCGTTTTATGAAAACATGATTGATCCATGATCTGGATCAAATCCGTTTCAGGGTTTCTCTGGTATACTGACCTCAACATCGCGTACATGATGCTTTTGATGTGCGCAAGCTTGGAGAGCAATCTATCACGTTTCTCCATGGTCAAAGGAGACCTCAATGAACGAGAACACACCACGACAGAGCAGAGATGTTTCAGATAAAACCATCGGCGAGTTGGTTGCCGCCGACTATCGCACCGCCAGGGTCTTTGAAAAATACGGGATTGACTTCTGCTGCGGCGGCAAGATCCCCCTCGCGACCGCGTGCCGGGAGAGAAGAATCGATCCTGTAGTGGTCAGCCGGGAGATCGAGGAGGCCGGGAGCGAGCCGCTGGAGCGGAGCCAGAACTATGCGGCCTGGGGGCTGCCGTTCCTGGCCGATTATATCATCAATACCCACCATGCCTATCTGAACGAGAATCTCAACCAGATCGCGGCCTATGCCAACAAAATCGCCCAGGTCCATGGCGCCAAGCATCCCGAGGTGATCGAAATCGCCGGGATCTTTGCCAGGATAGCGATTGATATGGCTGCCCATCTCCGCGAAGAGGAGGATGTGCTTTTTCCCGCCATCAAACGGATCGACGCGGCCGTAAAGGCTGGTACTGAACCGGACGCGGAGGACAGGGCAACACTCAAGACCTGCCTTGCAAAACTTGACCACGAGCATGAAGAGATCGGCGCCGCGGTCCACACCATCCGCCATATCTCGAATAACTATTTGATTCCTGACGATGTCTGTAATACCTTCATGCTCACCTACCGGATGCTGAAAGAGTTTGAGGATGATCTCCACAAACATGTCCACCTGGAGAACAACATCCTCTTTCCCAAGGCGGCGCAGCTCTAAATCAAACCCTATTCAAGGGAGGAATACGCAATGCGGAAAACAGTAGTTGTTGATCAGGATGAATGCATCAGCTGCGGGCTCTGTATCGAGAGCGTGCCCGAGGTGTTTCGTTTTGCCGACAACGGCAAGTCGGAGGCCTTTGATCAGGAGGGGGCTCCCGAGGAGATAATCCAGGCGGCCATTGACGGCTGTCCGGTTTCCTGTATACATTGGAAGGAATAAACTCACCAGGAGGATGAACCATGCAAAAATGGAACTGTACGATCTGCAATTATGTCTATGATCCGGCCGTGGGAGACGAGGCAAACGGCGTCGCACCGGGAACCCCGTTCGAGGACATTCCTGATGGGTGGGTTTGCCCCCAATGTGGCATGGGAAAGGATATGTTCGAGCCGATCTAGGGATGGGTGTCTCCTGAATCCGTGACGCCTCCATACCTTCGCATGTCTGAAAGGCCTCTGCCTTGGGCGTTTCTAAGGCATGCGGCAGTGCCGCGGAGGTTCACCTGAACTGATGAGTGTAACGTCACTGGCGGCGTTGTGGCCCCGGCTCTTTCCGGCACTCCGGTATTCAGGCGTCACGGTTTCAGATGTCTGTATAAGAACATGAGACAGGGGGTGCCCGGAACTTGCCGAAAAAATGACAGATTCCGAATATCCCTGTCAGGAGTCCCAATTTCACAAAGGGCGGGGTGCGCAGAGCATCCCGCCCTTTGTGCTTCCGCTGCCCATAGCCGTGTATATCGGCCAAAAATGCGGTTGATTCGGCCCCACAGACGTGGCGGGAATGTTTTCTTGATATCGGTCAAACATATTTTCGTGGTTACTGCTAGCCTTCCAGCGGGGGAAGAGCGATGGCTGAATTTTCTATAAAATCAGTAAGCACCATACGAACTCTTATCCAGTGGTGCTTTTTTGCGTGGGTGGTCGGTATCGGCATCCGTTTCGGCATATTTGTCAACGCAGTCGAAAGCGGGGCAGCCACATCCTGGGTTTCCCGTCCTCCTGGAGTGGAGGGCTTTCTGCCTATCGGCGCCCTGACCAGCCTGAAATACTGGCTGCTCAACGGCCGGATCCACCCGGTCCACCCGGCTGCCCTGGTGATCTTCCTGGCGATCCTGCTGATGAGCCTGCTGGCCAGGAAATCGTTCTGCTCCTGGCTCTGTCCGGTGGGTACCCTCTCGGAAGCGGCGTACACGTTGGGTCGGAAATTGTTTGGTCGAAATTTTCGCATCTGGAGCTGGCTGGATATCACTCTGCGGGGCGTCAAGTATCTGCTGCTTCTGCTGTTTGTCAAGATCATCCTGCTGGACATGTCGGCCGAGGCGCTGGCCGGTTTTCTGGATGCCCCCTACTGGGCGATCAGCGATGTCAAAATGCTGCACTTCTTCACCCGCATGTCCGTGGGTACGATGGTGGTTCTGGCGGTGCTGACTTTTCTGTCGCTCCTCTACCGGAATTTCTGGTGCCGCTATCTCTGCCCCTATGGCGCATTGCTGGGCCTGATCAGTTTCACCAGCCCCTTCAAAGTGCGACGTGACGCGGTCGGCTGTACCGGTTGCCAACGCTGCTCCGCAGCCTGTCCCTCGAGTTTGGCGGTGCATGCCAGCAGGGCTGTCTCCTCGCCGGAGTGCACCGGCTGTCTGACCTGTGTTGCCCACTGCCCGGAACGGAACGTCCTGGCCATGCAGCCCTGCTTCCGGAAGCGGCCCGTGCCGGTGTGGCTGTTCCCTGCGGTGGTTGTCCTCACCTTTTCAGTGGGAATCGGCGTTGGGATGGTCAGCGGTCACTGGCACAGCTCGTTGAGCTACGCCGATTACCAGCAGCTGATCCCGCTGGTGCCGTACCTGAGTCATTGAAGGATTAATTCCTGAATCCGTGACACCTTTCCGGCTTCTCTCGCTTAGAATGCCTCCGTCCCGGCGTTTCAGGCATGATTCGCGGCGTGGTCGCTGATCACCTGGCATAAGCAGCATGGAGCGTCACAGGCGGCGATTGCCTCCGGCATTTCGCTCGTTACGCCATACAGGTGTCACGGATTCAGGCAATTGTAATGCCCCTGGAGAAAGAAATGACGATCAAAAAGAGGGTGACCGGGTTTCCCCGGCGCTGCAAGGCGCCCTTGCGGGGGCCGCGTCCGGCCATGTCGCTACGTTACGCCGTCTGGAGCCTGCTCAGCGGTACCCTGGGGATTCTGGCCATTTACAAGGTTACCTCACTGGTTGGCCAGCCCCTGCTGATCGGCTCGTTCGGTGCGTCGGCGGTACTCCTGTTCGGCGCCACTGATTCACCGCTGGCCCAGCCGCGCAACCTGATCGGGGGGCATCTGGTCTCCTCCGTGGTGGCGGTGATCATGGTTGCCCTGTTCGGTTCCTCGCCACTGACCATTGCCCTGGGGGTGGGGCTGGCCATCTTTGCCATGAACCTGACCCATACCACCCATCCACCGGGCGGCGCCACCGCCCTGATCGGCATCCAGGGGGCGGTCGGCCCTCGCCCCGGTTCTGGCCGGAGCCCTGATTCTGCTGGCCACAGCGCTTTTCACCAACAATATCGTCTATCACCGTTCCTATCCCAAGCATTGGTTCTAGTCCTCGGCAGGCTATTCCCAGGTTCGTCACTGTGGAGCCTCCGTTTCCCGCAGCACCCGTACCTTTCTCCAGGCCCCGGCCCGGAAGCGGAGCGACCAGATCAGCGCCGTGATGAAAACGAACAGTGTGGCCAGACTCCACTCCTGCACCAGGCCGGGCATGGTCCGGTCCACGAGCCAGAGCAGGGTCAGGAACAGGGTGGAGGCGATCAGGAAGGTGCGGGCAAGCCAGTGGGTGTCACCTGCGGCGGACAGTACGCAGCCGATCATGACATTGGCCGCGTCAAAGATGCAGTAGAAGGCCACAAATTTCAGGATCAGGGAGCCGGTCTCCACGATCCGCGCACCTTCGGGGCCCGAGCCGGCAAAGATCGCCATCAGCGGCCCTGAAGCGCCGGCGAAGAGCAGCGCCATCAGCAGCATCCAGACTTCGCACGCCGCCAGCGACTGCCAGCCGATGGCCGGGATATCGCAGTCCTTCCCGGCTCCCCGGGCGTGCCCAACCAGGATTCCGGCAGCCTGTCCCAGTCCGAGGGCGGGAAAGAAGGCCAGGTCATTGATGCGGAAGGCGATGCTGGATGCGGCCAGTTCCACGGTCCCCAGCCGTCCCACCACCACCAGAAACAGGGTCCAGGCCACCAGTTCTCCGCTGATGCGCAAACCCATGGGCATTGCCAGCGACAGGAAGCGCCGGAACTCCGGCCACTGGAATCTGCGGGCCAGTGAATCGGAGACACCGCCCGCTTTCGCGAACAGGATGATATAGAGCACGGCAGCCACCATCTGGGCGCAAACGGTCGCCAGCGCCGCCCCGCCAATCCCCATGCGGGGCAAGCCCCATTCCCCCAGAATCAGCCCCCAGGCCAGCAGCGCATTCACCGCCAGCGAGATAAAGGTCACGCCGGTGACCACAACCGTGCGCCCCATGCCCGAAAGCCACCCCGCCAGCGCCGCCCCCATAACCGGGAACAGCGAACCGGCCATGCAGATCCCGAAATAATCACTCTCATAGCGCGCCACCTGCGGTTCGTGTCCGGCCAGAAGGAACAGTTTTGCCAGGGGCCAGGCCAGCGCCAGCCCCAGTACACCGGATATCAGCGCGGTACGGATGCCCAGCCAGGCCGACCGCCGGACTCCGCCGGCATCACCCCGCCCGTGGTTATGGGCCACAAAGGTACCGGCATAGCCGGCGGTGCCGAACAGAAAGCCCTGGAACAGGATCACCGCCAGGCTGGAGGGCCCCATGGCCGCCACCGCCGCGCTGGAATGGCGCGAGAGTATGATGGCGTCGATGATCTGCATCATGGTGATGGCGGAGGAGGAGAGGATCATGGGGCCGGCCAGTTTCAGCAGGCGGGGGATGTGGGTGAACATGGATGGTCTCGAAGTGGAAAAGGATGGGAATTGGGGCTTAATTCCGGGTTGCTGGTGTCATGGTTGCTTCCGGCTGGTTGATGCTTCGAAAAGCTGCCTATGATAGCCGATGGTTGCTTCTAAGCCAAGCTGATTCGGGTGGGGGCAGGAGGCGGGAAGAGGTGGAACTCAATTGTTTTTCATACACCGCCGCGACGACACGACAAAAGCATGGGCACACATTGAAGGTTTTGGGTTGAAAACGTTGCGTCGCTGCGTCGTTGCGTGAGAAAAGTTTTTTGAAGAATGTTAATACCTCTTTGACTTTAATCATTAAACTGCTGTATGTTTTGGACGGTTTTCAACGGCAGAAGGTCGTGGCGGGATGGTGGGAAGGTGTAGGCCCAAAGGTGCCCCAAAGGCGCCCACGATCTCCCCAGCAGACCATTTGAGGCTGAAATCAATGGCTCTTCAACACTTCTTGGTTCTCACATCCATGGATGGCGGCAAGCTGTCCATCCCTCCTAACAATGAACGCCCCGCATGCTCCCATGAAATGATCAAGGGATCTTCTGCAAGCAAACTTTGTCGAGGAATTAGTAAGCGAATATCTTCCGCAACTTCTCACTCGGATGACTTAAAGCCTTTTGGACGGAAACTAGCTCAATTTGTATACTGGAGGTATGGTCGCAATGATTGCTACTGCTTCGATTAACGAGCTGCAAAAAGAGTTTACGGAAATATCGGGTAAACATGACATGGCTCTGCATATGGCGTTTTGTAAAAAACTGGTCACATCGAATGACGTGGAATTCCTGGATTATCACTACGGACTTTTACGAGACCGAAGCGTTGACGATATCCTGTATCAAAACTTACGGAGGGCGTTCAGTAAAAGGGGACCCGCCGGAGAAGATTACCTGCATAAAAAACTTGTCACAGAGACCGATGCTTCACTTCAGGGCGATGTTTTACAGGTGCTGGGTGGAATGAAAAATCATGGTGGTAAGCGGCTTGATGAGACTGCAGAATGGGCGAGAAAATTGTTGCAAAGCGACGTCGATACCTTGCGTTGCCGCGCCCTGTGGGTGCTGGGCTGGCTGGGCACCTCTGACGACATAGATAATGTTGTTTCGGACCGGCTTTTCCACGACCCAAATAATGAGAATCGTGGCTGGGCCGCCACGGCGATGATGCAGATTTTCTTTTCAGACAACACAACGGCTGAAAAGTCACTCGGTTGCCTTAAGCAGGCGATTAGAGCCGAGAAAGATTACTTCGCACTGGAGATGATTCTTATCGCCATTCAGGAACTCACGGGAAAACGGTTTGGCCTCAAGTCGGGAAGCAATGAGCGGGCACCGAGAGAGAAGGTCGATACCGCGCTGAAAAAAGCGCTCACATTGTGAGTGCAGAGTTGGGTGAGGGTTGAATTCGTGAATGAAGAGGAATGTTGCTGCGCATCCCCCAAAAAAACTACGCCTGAAAGAACCGAAACATGACGTGATCTACGATGTTGCCCTCATGAGTTTGGCTGAGTAACCGGGCGTCCCCATTCGTCAGCAAACCTTGATAATCTCGTATTCCCTGCGGCTTGAGCCGCTCCCCACCGCAATGCAGTCGCCGGTGACCCGGCCGATCAGCTGCCTGCCCAGCGGGGAAGCGGGGGTGATCACCATGATCTCGGTCTGGTGATCCCTAACCTTTAGCCCCCCTTCCAGCGGTCCGATGAAAACGGTTTTGGTCGTTCCGTCGTCACATTCAAGGCTGACCAGAGCGGTCAGGCGTATGGCGCTGTTTTCGTCAAAGTGCTGCAGGGAGAGTCGGCCGTAGATCTGCAGAGCCTGTTTGATGTCCTGGGCGCGATTTGCCTGGCCCTGGGCGACATAGGATGCTTCCAGGCCCAGGGTATCATACTTGTTGTCGGGGATGTTCTCCTCGTGGATTGAAGCTGCGTGGGCGGTTTTTGCGGCCCCGAACTGGACAGCCAGATCGTGGGTGAGCTGCTCTATGATCAGTTTCAGAATGTGCGTCTTGGTAGTCATGAATTTAGGTCTGTGGTCTGAAAGGAGGGTGAGGTGCGCTTCCCGCTCAGCTGCGCCGTCCCTTGGCGCGGTTTTTTTCCTCGTCAGCCTCAACCTCATCAAGAATCCCCAGATAGGTAGCATAGCGCTCAGCTGTGATAAGCTTCTGGGCTACTGACGTGACGATGGCGCAGCCTGGTTCCGAGCGGTGACGGCAGTTACGGAAACGGCATGATTCAGCGACACGGTTTTCAAAGCCGGCAAAGTGGGCGGCCAGATCCTGCGCTGAAATATCCACCAGGCCGAAATCACGGAAACCGGGGGTGTCCACCAGTTCACCGCCGGATGAAAGGGTATGCAGCGTGGAGACGGTAGTGGTGTGGCGCCCCAAACCGTTGTAGTCGCTGACTTCCCCGACCTGCAGGTCAATGTGGGGGCAGAGCACATTCAGGAGCGAGCTTTTTCCGACCCCTGACGTGCCTACAAAGGCGCCGCGCCGGCCCGCTCCCAGGAACTCCAGCAGCTGGTCAAGCCCCGAACCGGTGGCCGCGCTCAGGGAGAAGAAGGGGAGCGACCCTGCGTAGATTTCACGCAGATAGTCTGCCAGCTCTACGCCCTCCCCCAGGTCGCATTTGTTGATAACCACAAAGGGTTCGAGCTGCGCAGTCCGGGCAGCAACAATGGCGCGATCGATGAAACCGGTCTGGGAAAGCGGAGCAGCCACGATGCCGAGCACATCCAGATTTGCCGCCACCAGATGGATTCCGCCCCGCGCATCCCGACGGCGCAATTCCGTTCTGCGGGGAAGGCGTGTCAACACATCTTCTGTAACTGCAACACTGTCCCCAACCACATGCCCCGAATTACGCTTGACCCGCACCATTCCGCGCAGGCCGTCGTCAAACAGGACCTCCACCGAGATGCCGTGGTGAGCCACAATTAACCCGTTGCGGAGGCGCACGCCGTCTTTGTCGTCAGGGTTTATGTCCGGGGTTTTTTTCAAGGGAATCCTTGCTGCACTTTTTGAAGAAAAAGGTTAAAGGCCGACCGTGTTGTGTTCGGAGATAATGCTCGTTATTTGCAGCGCAAAAGCTTTATTCCGTCTTCAAAAAGAACCTGCATCTTGCTGGGAGGCACGATCAGCTTGACCACACCGAGGCCGAATGAGGGGTGGTCCACCAGATCGTCGGCTCGGAACTTGCCGCCCATGTCATAGACAATTGCCCGGTCCAGACGCATGTTGGCGCGTAGCGATAGCCATTCGTCCCGTTCCGATTGCTGGGGATCCCGTTTGGGGGCTCGCGGAGTTGCTGTCGATTTTCTCGTCGTTGCACTTCCTCCCGGTGTCTTGACCGGCTTGAGTGACGGAGGCGGATAGTAGTTGTGCACTCCTCCGCAGGTGTTGCATTCCACCCGGACCACTTTTTCAGCAACCATGGCTACAATTCTGTGATTCAAAATGTCACGGCAGCGTGTGCAGCGTGCCTCGATAATGTCTCCTGCCGATAACTTCTTGGTATTCATGATTTCATCCTGTCCTGATTCGTTTCTGCGCTGTCAGCAGACGTTTTTTTGAGTGTAACGACAAACAAAGCCCGCGCCGTGCTGCCGCGGGCTTAACCTATATTTGCCGGCCAGAAGAGCTCTCCGCCGTGGGGGAACCTGCTCCTGTGAGGGACGTTCACATCTATAATGAAAATATCGGTGCAGTATACCTTATCTGACGCTGGTGTCAAAGTGTTCAAGATGTATGTCAGCATTTTAGCGAAAAAAACCATCTTCTTCCACCCGGAGGGGGACATAGGTGATAGTGATGCAGGTTGTGAAGGTGCACTTTTGCTTCTGAGTATGCTATATAGCTATCCATGACGATTGCTCTTCGTACCCATTCCCTGACAAAGAGTTATGGCGCGCTGATCGCCCTGGATAACTTTGATCTCGATGTGAAGCAGGGCTCAATTTTTGGTCTGCTGGGCCCCAATGGCGCTGGCAAGACCACTCTGATCAGGATCCTGACCACCCTCATGCGCCAAAGCAGCGGCGAGGCCTTTATTGAAGGTCTTGATACCCGCAGCCAGGGGCGGGCGATCCGGACGATGATTGGTGTGGTATCCCAGGAAAACAGCCTTGATCGCTACCTGACAGCCCGTGAGAATCTGGAGCTGCACGCCAGTTTGCACGGCATGCCGGTTGCCCGCTTCCGGCGCAGGGTCGATGAACTGCTGGAACTGATGGGACTGGCAGGGCGCCAGAACGACTTCCCGGACTCTTTTTCCGGAGGCATGCAGCGCAGACTAGTTGTTGCACGGGCTCTGCTGCACGAACCGCGAGTGCTTTTTCTGGATGAACCGACCACCGGACTCGATCCGCAGTCGCGACGCGCCGTGTGGGAGTATGTCCGTTCCATCGCCGGCAACATGACCATTTTTCTTACCACCCATTATCTGGAGGAAGCTGAGCACCTCTGTGACCGGATCGCAATCATGGACCATGGTCGTCTGATCGCCCAGGGCACCACGCAGGAGTTGAAGGAGCGTCTCACCGGCGGTACGCAGTATGAAATAGAATTTGAGGGGGAGGCGGAGCGCTATGCAGCCCTTCTGGGGACCATGGCCTGCGTGGGGGCGATCACCGTTTCCGGCAACACCGTTCAGGTTGGTCTGGAGCGCTGGGAGTGCCTGTCGGAGGTGGTTTCCGCACTGAACGGCGCACCGGTTCGTCGCATAGCTCTGCGGGAGCGGACCCTGGAAGATGTGTTCATCAGCCTGACCGGCGCGGGGGTGCGAGAATGAGGTTGACGGGATCTCTGGCCATCTGGCGGCGCGACATGCTGGTGCTGCGGCGCAGTATCCTCTCGGAACTGGTGGCAGTGGTGGCCTATCCGTTGACCATGTACCTGGCCTTCGGCATCGGCATGAAGGGCTATATCGGGCTGGTGGAGGGAATCCCCTACAGCCTGTTCATCGCACCCGGTCTGATCACCATGACAGCCGTCAATGCCGCCTACAACGAGAGTGTCTGGAGCCTCTGGTTTCATCGCCGGGTGCAGTTTACCATTGAATCCTACCGTGTCACACCGGTCAGCGTGTCCGAGATTGTGGTGGCCAAGATTCTTTCCGGCTTTACCCATGGCCTGGTCAAAGGCCTGACCGTGGCACTGGTTATCTTCGCCATTACTCCCTTCCGTTTCGAACCGGCCAATTTGCTGATCTACCTGGCATTTCTGCTGCCCGGTTCGGCCCTGTTTTCCTGTGCCGGCATCATCTGTGGCACCATCATGGACAAGCCGGAAACCATCGGCAAGGTGGAGGCGGTATTTGTCATGCCGCTGATCTTCATGTCCGGCCTGTTCTTTCCGCTTTCATCCTACCCGGTCGATCTGGTGCCTTGGGTACGGTTGTTTCCCACCACTGCTCTGTTCGAGGGGGCCCGTCAGGCGTTGGTCAGTGGCGTTTTCTCACCACTGTTCGAGCTGCAGGTATCTCTTACCGCCCTGGTGACATTTGTTGCAGCGGTTCTGATTTTCAGGTGGAAAATGGCGGAGTAACGTTCAGCAGATGGTACAACCCGAGAATAAATTTCAAATGATACGTGCCGTTGTCCGGCGTATTCCGCCCGGCTGTGTCGCCACCTACGGCCAGGTTGCCCTACTGGCGGGATTTCCGGGTTGCGCGCGCCAGGTAGGCTATGCCCTGAGCGCGCTTGAGGATACATCCTCCGTACCCTGGCATCGCGTTGTCAACGCGCGGGGATGCATCAGTCACCGCTCCGGCGGCAGTCCGGCAGACCTGCTGCAACGGTTGCGCCTTGAAGCTGAGGGTGTCCGCTTCGATGCACAGGGGCGTATACCGCTTGACCGTTTTCAGTGGCGGCCTGAACCTGAATTCACCCACCGGATGCTTGACAGGTAATCGAGAACAGAGCAAACATGCAAAAACGTAGCCCGTTTGAGGCGCCCCGCTGGGCGTCTTAAACGGGCTTTTATCTTGATTGGATCCGGTTCAGTTTTAAAGGGTTGACGTGCACTGTGGGCAACGGGTTGCCTGCAGTGGAATGGCTGAGAAACAGAATGGACAGTTTTTGGTGTTGGGGGCAGCGGCGGGCTCTTCCTTTTTCATGCGGTTGATCTGTCTGACCATCAGAAAGACCACAAACGCCATGATAACGAAGTCAACAATGGCATTGATGAAGATACCGTAATTGAGTGTAGCCGCCCCGGCCTTTTTGGCTTCCGCCAGAGTTTCATAGTGGACACTGGAGAGATTGATAAACAGCGATGCGAAATCCACTTTTCCGACAATCATGCCAACCGGTGGCATAATGATGTCGGTGACCAGCGACTGGACAATTTTGTTGAACGCTGCACCGATGATGATACCGATGGCCAGATCAATCACATTCCCCTTCAGCGCGAACTCCTTGAATTCTTTCAGCATGATCGAACCTCCTTTGTGTATGGGATAAGCCGGTGCTTCGGGCGCACGGGCTTTCTACATGGTCTCTATCTCCGTCAACGACTGTTGCCTCCCTCTGTTTTGACTTCCACCTCCTGCTGAGCAAGCGCTCATAAACAGATGAGGGTAGTCTATAAGTCGGAACTGTCTTCAACTCAAGAAAAAAAGTAGGTTTCAAATGTTACGAAATGTGACGCGTTGATGCATTTTCAAAGTGACAGTGGTCGGCCAGATCGAGGTTCCCGTCTACGCCATCCTGAAGATGAAGGACGAGATCGCCTCTTTGCCAACACCGGACGGCGTCAAGCTGGAGGTGCTGGCGTCGCGCCAGCCCTGGAGCGAAGCGCACATGGGTCTCAAGTGGGATGGTGAATGGCACTGGACGAGGCCATCATCGAGGCGGGCGCGGTCCGCTTCCGTCCCATGCTGCTGACCGGTGCGGCGGTGGTGGTGGGGAGTTTCGTTATCGTCTTCGACCCGATCTTCCAGGGGCTGGCACTTGCCATGATGTTCGGCGAGATCGCCTCCACCACCCTGTCTCGGGTGACCATACCGATCCTGTATTATCTGGTGCAGAACTGGAAGGAGCGACATCACACGGGTGACGCCACTTCGTAACGGGGAACAGTTCATGAAAGAGGAATTCTACATCGAAAGGGTCGTCCGGATCATCGCCGGTTCATTCATTATCATCTCGCTGCTGCTGGCACATTATCACAGCCCGTACTGGCTCTGGTTTACCGCCTTAGTGGGTTTGAAGCTGTTCCAGTCCGGCATTACCCAGTTCTGTCCCCTGTTCGGTCTTCTGGCAAAGCTGGGGGTGCCCCGTTTTCCCAAGAATCACTCCTGTGGGTAATTTTTAGACCCGCTTGCCATTTCCCTGATTTTGCACAGGGTTCTCCAATTGCGGTCGGTCATCGGAACTCCAAGTATTTTCTCGATGCCTGCCGCGAGCTTGGATCTGCCAATCCCTTCAGGCGCATGCAGATAAAAGACGCTTTCACTCACATAAAACCGTTCGCTTTCCTTCTTGAGGCTGTCGAGTTTCTTCAGGTCCAGGGTCTTGGGCGTGGTTGCCAGAAAGGCCAGATGTAAACTGGCGGGATCGGATTCTGCCTCGGGAAATGGATTTTCAGCCATTGCTTTTTCCAGCGCTTCGCGCCCGATAATGAGCACAAAGGGCTCGAAACCATGGCGCTTTTTTATTTCAGCGGTTATCTGTTGGGAGAGTTGTGAAAAACTCATTTCAGCACTCTGGAATACTGCATTACCGCTTTGGATAGAGGTCTTGATATTCCGAGCGCCGATATCTTCCAGGATGACAATAAACTCCTTCATCGACAGAGAATTATTCCCGCCAACGTTGATGCCTCTTAAAAGTGCAATGCATGTATTCATTTTATCACCTGTTGATGTGGCTCCATGAGTAACGCAGCCAACGGGACTGAGGCTGACTCGCCCTCGGCGGGTCTTACCGATGGTTGGGCACTTGAGATTGCAACTTTGCAAGCATGACCCTATGGCCCTCTATTTCCTATTAGCCGTCAAGATGTTTGCAGATTCAGGTTATTTTATCAGACTTCCCATGAGGCCTAATGTTCTGATTAATTGACTTACATAGCTCATTTCATTGTCATACCAGGAAACAACTCTAACCTCATAAATCTTGGTTCCACACCGCTGCGCAAGTGTTTGAGTAGAATCAAAAAGTGAACCATAGCTAATACCAATTATGTCGCTTGACACCAACTCCTCGTCAGAATATCCAAAGGAATCATCAGCAGCTCTTTTCATTGCTTCATTGATTCCTTCAACAGATACAGTCTCGGTCTCATCTTTTAAAGTGGCATCAAGAATAGTGATGGAACCAGAAGGAACTGGTACGCGTAGTGCTGATCCAATAAGCTTTCCATCAAGTTCAGGAATGACAAGGCCGATAGCTTTCGCAGCACCGGTTGAATTAGGCACAATGTTAATTGCACCAGCTCTTGCACGGCGAAAATCACCTTTACGGTGCGGTCCATCAAGAATCATTTGGTCTCCCGTATATGCATGAATCGTAGTCATGAAGCCTGTTCGTAACTCACGATAATCATTCAATGCCTTTGCCATGGGAGCAAGGCAATTGGTTGTGCAGGATGCACCGGAGACAATGAGTTCATCATGTTTCAGAGTAAGATGATTCACACCATATACAATGGTTGGAAGATCATTGCCTGCAGGAGCTGAAATAAGAACCCTCTTTGCCCCTGAATCAATATGCGCCTGACTCTTGGTCTTTGAGCAGAATAAACCGGTACACTCTAAAACAATGTCCACCTCAAGTTTGTCCCACGGAAGATTCTTGGGATCTGCGTCTTTGTAAACTCTGATTTTCTTGCCATCAACGACAAGAGAGTCATCATCAAAACCGACAGTATGTTCTGTAAAACGCCCTTGTACACTGTCATACTTCAGAAGATAAGCAAGCATCTTTGGTTCTGTTAAATCGTTAATTGCCGCAACTTCAAAACGATCATCTCCAAAGATTTTTCTAAATGTAAGTCTTCCTATTCTCCCAAAACCATTAATTGCGACTTTATACATAGTATTTCCTCCAATTTAATATATTTTTATACGGACGAGTTTCAGTTTACTTCACCAATCACAATTGTTTTTATTAGCCTTTTCATTTCTTCCGATCAACGTCGTTGGAGATCACCTTACGCCTTCTTGGTCAGGTGCATCTCCAAATTATGCATCAGTTTTTATGTTCTGTCTCAACACATCTATAAGCTCCTGCGTTTTACCAAGTACTTTTAGGCCGCATGCCTCCTCAATACTGTCTTTATTTGATGCGATACCTTGATCAAGGGTGGCAAAAAATTCACACCCCAGTGACTTAGCAGAATGAATGTGTAGGATATCTGTCGCTTCAAGCTGTAAAAACGATAATGTCCACAGAAATTGACCTAAATTAGCATCCGAAATAGTCATTTTAAAGTTTTCTACATAAAAGATGCCATCAAGGCCATGTTCTCGGGCAAACGAAAAGTCGAAGTTGCAGTCCTGTATAATGCTTTTAATAACCTCATTCGTTCGATCTTTATGCCATAGTCTCAACAGATGAGAGAGATGATTTCCGACTTGCTTATCTCCCATTCTTTGAATCTGTTTTACCCCTACCACGTCTGCACAGATATCTTTAAAAGTTACCTCAGCATGTAATTTGAACAGTTCGAGCAAAGCAATTGGTGTGACTATCAACGATGCGGTACTTAAGCAATTAATAGCTATGTTCCGGATAATGCCAAAATCCTTTACAAACTCCTTCGGTCTTACAAGATCAGCAATTATGGTACTGCTCATATCTTCCTGCGTGGGCGGTAACTGTGGATCATCATCTTCCCACGGCGGGCTTGTTGGCAGTCCCAGTGCATCAAAGCTAAGTTCGGCGCCTTCATTTTTGAAGTAGTGGCGTAGAAAGTTCGTGTCGAGGTAGATGGCAGGCTTGTACTTGTCTCCAAGCTGTCCATTCTCATCAAGGTCTACTGGAAACATCTTCCCTCTTTTCCTGGCATAACAGGGCGCCCGGTTCACCCGCTTCGCACGGTCGGTTTTCCGGGCGGGGCGGCGTGCAGCCGGCTATACATCTGCACTATTTAGATTCTTTGCTGCAATACGGCGGCCTATTTCTGAAAAAGCAAATACTGAAATTGCACATGTAAGAATTTGCCCGATCCAGACTAATGTTATGAAAAGTTCATATGATGAATCTTGAAAGACCACATAGGTTGGAATACTTTGCGTTGACACTAAAATAAGGATTGCAATGATATTTGATTGTTTTCTTGCCAGGTATCCACAAGGCAACGCGGTTATGATGGCCGTAAATATTGCACCTATAAAGTTGAACGCAGTAAATATAATTGCTAAAGATATTTTGGATTTTGCGGAGAATGCCTTTATTGCTAGAAACGCCGCATTGGCGGCTAAGTATCCTTGTACTTCTGTGTAGACAAGATTCGAAACTAAAATCAGAAAAATAATTAATCCCCATCTCAAGATGTCTTGTAACATTATTTGCCTTTATGTGTTTTCTCTGTCCAACCGGGGCTTGGGTTAACCGGTGCCGCGTCTTTTGCGGCAACCGAGTGAAACCCATGGTTGGCAAGTTCAGTTTTCCACGTTTAATATCAGACCTTCTTGCCTAACCCATCAAACTCAATGTGATGGATTACTTTTCGAGATATTTAATGATATCTTTGTCTTTCAACAGTTGACTAACACTGTCGAGAATTGCTGTTTCAAATCCAGCAGATGAGGCATATGCATTTCCTACATGAGCATCACCGTTATATACCTTTTCCAATTTATCACCAGTTTTGACACGTAATGCTGTTGATGTTTTAAATGTCCAGGTTTCCATTAAACATTTAGCTTCATATACGTTCAGTTCAAGCACTTTTTCTGCCTTCTCATCGATAAGCACACCCTGTCTTCCAAGTGCCTCCTTTACAGCTTCCGATGCAGAGCTGGTAAAATCATATAGTTTTCCGAATAAATTAAAATTAGTAGCACATGCACCAAGTTTATTTTCTACTGTGTCAGTAGATATGTTTTTTACTGCAATAGGTTTTGTGACGGTTAATTTGGGTAAAGGTTCATCTTTCGGGAGGTAACGTGATTCAACATTGAGTTTTAAATTTATTGTGCATCCACACAATATAGTTCCGAGCATGATAAACAGTAAAGCATTGCGCTGCGTTCGACATCTCCAAATAGAATAGCACGGTTTTGTTATGATACGATTTTTCAAAATAAGTCTCCTTATTGTGGCTCCTAATTATACCGTTGAACACAAAGACGGAGCCTTTCTCTCGGTGTCAACGGTTTTTGAGGACAGCGGCGATTTTAGGCCGCTGCTTCTGCCTGGTTGAACCCTCGTTTTTGTTTTTGTCTTGGTTAAGTGTTTCCTGCACTCGTCTGGCTAGGTCGTTTGTATTCTTTTTGAATATGCAAAAACCATTGAGAAACCACCCAAAATTGCACCAGCTAAACCAATGAACCACCATAGCCAAGATCCTTCAGCACCTCCAAAAGTCACATAGAGGGTAGTGTATAAAAGCATGATCGGTGACAATATCTTTAATAAACGAAAAGCCCATTCACTTGTTCTAAATAACCCTAATCCGGTAACAAAAACTGCAGTAAAAAAAATCGGAAATAGGGCCCAACTGATCCAAAAAGACGGTTTATTGAATGCTGAAGAAATTCCATATTCAGGATCGAGTGCATGTTGTATCACTTTCAATGCTTCCCATGGTGTGGCAACTAACCCAAGACAAACCCACAGTGATCCCAGAACTTTGTTCTTATTTGTTTTCATTTGCCACCTAAAGGTAATGTGCGTTACAGCGCGAGTTTTGTTCGCGCCTTTCTGTCGTCGATTGTTGTCATTTTATTCTCTGGTTCAACTTGTAATTGACCAGACTCGGCCAACATCCTGTCTGGTCTGCATCCCATTCCATTCACACCAAAACAAAAAATACGTAACATGCTGTTTGTATTCAAATATTTTTATGTTCAACATGCTGTAATGGATGTTGGCGAGATTTTCGGCCAACAACCCGAATATTTCGGGCTACCCGGATCCAGGCGAGCGGAGCATGATTGGTATGCAACTGAATCATTAAAAGATTTGAAAGCAGGTGGTATTATTGATTGATAGTTTGTAATTGTCAAAGGAGATTGTTCAAAGAGGCAGGGGAGTGTCGAAGACGGTAGTATCTCTTTGTGACTGGCCGTGGCCAGGAGGTGCTGGACGGACTGTCAGCGAGCATACGATGAGTGCGGTCATTGCTGGTAAAAGATTGTTTGTTAAGGAGATGGGGACGTGAATATCATTTTCGATCTTGGTGGAGTTGTCGTTACCTGGGATCCGAATGCGGTGATCGCCAGGGTATTCGAGGAAAGCGAGGTTCGGGGCAGGGTGCGCTCAGAGGTTATCGGTCATGCCGACTGGCTGGAATACGATCGCGGCACATTGCCGCGCCAGGATGCCATTGCGCGGGCTGCGCTGCGTACGGGGTTGCCCGAACCAGCCATTGATGAGCTCTTCCAACAGGTGCCGCACTCACTGGTTCCGATCCCGGGGACGCTGGATCTGCTCCAGCGTCTCAAACAGCGCGGTCACAGGCTGTACCTCCTCTCCAACATTCATCAGGCCTCCATCGAACACCTTGAAAGCAGCTACGGATTCTGGGATCTTTTCGAGGGAATGGTCATTTCGTGCCGTATCCATCTGGTCAAGCCCGAAGCGGCGATTTACGTCCATCTACTGCAGAAGTACGCGCTGGATTGCGCCGAAACGGTTTTCATTGACGATACCGAGATCAATCTCAAAGCCGCCGGCCGGTTCGGCATACGGACCATCAGATTTGAAAATCCGCAACAGTGCGAGCTGCGCTTGCGCGAGCTTGGCTGCATCTGATTCCGATGTTGAGAGGGACGCAAATTACCCTTACTTCATTCAAGCCTTCTTGACGAACTCCGATTTCAGCTGCATTGCGCCGATGCCGTCGATCTTGCAGTCGATATCGTGGTCTCCCGAGATGATACGGATATTCCTGACCTTTGTGCCGACCTTGACCACCGATGACGAACCCTTGATTTTCAGGTCCTTGATGACGGTCACCGAGTCGCCGTCGTTGAGCAGGTTGCCAAAGGCGTCACGCACGACACTGTCGGGCTCCGCGCCCTCCACTGCTGTTTTTGCCCACTCGTGGGCGCATTCCGGACAGACATACATCTCCCCGTCTTCGTAGGTGTATTCCGAGCTGCAAGAAGGGCATTTGGGTAGGGTAGTCATGGGGTATCCTTTGTGTTGGTTGTTAGAGAGGGTGCGGATAGTACGGTCAAAATTGCTTATAAGCAATAAAAAATACCGGATGTGTACCCAATTTCTCTGGTTTCCGTCCCTTCACATTCCATAAAGGGATAGAGTTTGTAGTAAAAGCAATGTCAAAGGAGACTGCACCCTTCATATTTCGATTGTCATGTATTCCCGCCGTGTTGCGCTATACATATCGTGCGAAATTTTTCAACCTTCTTCTGCAGGATGAAGTCGCTACGGAACTGGGGAGGCATCCCTTCCAGGCGCTGTTGGTCGATACCCAGTTCGGCAGTAGTCATACGAACAACTTCCACCGCCCGCAACCACCCGCTAAGCTCCCCGCTGTCGACCTTGTCTGCCGCCGACACCAGCGGCAGGATCGTGCTGATCCCCGCCTTGAGCGCCTGTTCCGCCGTTCTCAGTCGCGTCGTATCCCGCAGTTCGCTCCACCGGTTGAGTATGCCGTGCAGCCTGCTGACCCAGGAGAGCGCCGTGCGGTAGCTGGCGGGCAGACGCAGGCGGTGGCAGAATGCCCGGGCCAGATCAAAACCGGCTTCGTCATGGCCATGGTGCCGGGGGTAGCAATTGGGATCGCTTGCCAGTTTGCCCAGATCATGGAAAAAGGCGCAGAAACGGGACAGCGGGTCGTCGGTTCGCTGCGCTATCCGTTGCAATACCTGGATCGAATGGGTCAGCAGATCCCCCTCGGGGTGGTGTTCCAAGGGGCCGGCAGGGATAGCGGGCATGGAGAAGAGCTCCGGGAGATAGCAGTGGCCGACGGCAAACTCATGCATGCGCAGAAAAAAACGTTCCGGTTCGGGGGCAGAGCATGCTTTGAGCAGTTCACGGCTGAAACGTTCCACCGGGATCTGTTCCAGACTGTCCGACCAGTCTCTCTTCCTGATCAATGCTTCGCTCTCGCGGTTCATGAGCCAGCCGTCAGCCTCGAAACGAAAGGCTCGAAAGATCCGCAGGGGGTCACTCTCAAAGGAATGCCGTGAGCAGGCCCTCAGGGTGCCGTGGGAAAGATCACTGCGACCTCCCAGGGGGTCATGCAGACCTCCTTCCAGGTCCATGGCCATGGCGTTGATGGTGAAGTCGCGACGTTCAAGATCCTGGTGAAGCGCACCGCTATCAGTCAGTTGTGTTACTTCGATGATCCCGAACTCCTGCTCATGCCTGAACCAGATCGGTGTGGTGCTCTTGCCCTCCACCAGCCTGAATCCGCAGGTAACAAGTTCCCCAACGGTTAGAGCCGCCACCAGATCGATATCCATGTGCAGTCTGGCAAGCAGATGATCTCTGACACAGCCGCCCACCAGGAAAATACGGCCATGGCAGCTTGCGGGGAACAGTTTTTTGAGATGGGTGAGGGTGGTGTCCATGATTGGGCCTTTCCGCAGTCGTGCGGCATCTCAACGGTATCACAGGGTGAGGCATGTTCAACGTTCTGTTTGAAAACCCCGCTTATAGGACGCTCTGTTGACAGTGCCGGTGTGGTGGTGTAGAAAGCAGGGCAATAAAAGGTTTAGGGGGAATACATGGAAATGAAAAAAATCATCGGTATCACACTCTTTCTCGTCGGTGCCGCGCTCTTTTACTCGGCCTTCACGGTTGGCGCCACCGAGGCGCTGGGCGAGTGGGTGATCAAAAATGTTCCGGACCTGAAGGGACAGTATACCCCCAAGCAACTGCTGATTGCCTGGGGCGGCTTGCTGGCTGGTCTGGGAGGACTCATCGGCTTCAGAAAGGTCTGATGCGACGTGATTTCGAACTAACCGAGCCGGATCAGAATCGCGCCGCACAGAATGAACAGGGCCGACATGATCCTGATTTTTCCGAAGGATTCACCCAGAAAAAGGATGCCGATCAAGACCCCGACCATGATGCTGACCTGGCGAACCGGGACGGCATAACTCACGGGAGCCATGTTGAGTCCGTAGCGGAAGGTGAGAAATGAGGCCATCATGATCGGCCCGCTGCAGAGAATCAGCCGCCAGTTCTCGCGAAACTCGGCCGGGATGAGTTGGCGGTAGCGGGCGCGGCAGAGGTTGAGCGACATGAGCAGCAACATCATCATCACCAAAAAATAGGTAAAGTATACCGGCGGGCACTGCTTGACGCCGTCTTTTTCAGCAATGGAGCCGATGGAGTAGATAAAGCCGGCTGCCAGTGAGGCCCTGACCGACTGGTTGCGCAGATCACGGAAGGGGCGCAGCATGTCCGCCAGGGAGAGTCGCTGCAACTGCACAGAGTAGGTACCGAGGATCACCAGCAGGATGCCGCCGACGCCCAGCGGAGTGAGCCTTTCCCCCAGCAGGGACATGCCCCAGATCGGGACATAGATGATGGATGTCTGGGTGAGGGGATAGACCACCGACAGATCCCCACTGCGGTAGGCCCTGCCGTTCAACAGGTGGTAGAGAACGAAACAGGATGCGCCGATGGATGCCATCAGCAGGGTATGGGCAGTGGGCCAGGTGAAGCGCTCCGGAACAAACGGCAGGGTCAGGGTAAACAGCGTGCTTGAAGCGACAAACATCCACCAGATAAAAACCGTCTTGTGACGGCACCGTTTTACCAGCAGATTCCAGAGGGCGTGCATCACCGCCGAGGTGACGATCAGGGAAAAGGCGAGGGTTGACATGGGGGCGGGATACCTGTGTTCACCAGGGGCGCTGATGACCCGGAAGTGGTAGGCAGGTTGGCTAGCCCTGCCCCACGAAATATCTGACGATGTCGTTGTAAAACGCCAGCACCATAAGCCCCAGCAACAGGGCCATGCCGATCTGCTGGGCGTATTCTCGCACTTCTTTTTTGACCGGTTTACGGAACACCAGCTCCCAGATATAGAAGAAGAGATGGCCGCCATCCAGAATCGGTACCGGCAGGAGATTCAGAATTCCCAGGTTGATGGAGAGCAGCGCCATGAAGGCCAGAAAGCTGGCTCCTCCGGCTGAGGCCTGCTCGCCGGCCATCTTGGCGATCATGATCGGACCGCCGACGCTGTCCAGCGGAACGACGCGCTGCGCCATCTTGACCAGGGACATGACGGTCAGATCAATAACCTTGATGGTCTGCGAGGTGCCCACTCCAAGTGCCTGGAAGGGAGAATAGTACTCGGTGACGATTTCCCCGGAGGAGGCGACACCGATAGCAAAATTGTTGATTTTTTCGCCAAAGATATTTTTTGTAGCACGCGCCTCCGGGGTAACCGTGAATTGCAGTTCCTGGGCACCGCGTTTGACACCCACACTCAGGGGGCGTCCCTTGCTTTCAATGATGACAGCGGCGAAGTCGTCCCAGCGGGATACCGCTTTGCCGTTGATGCTGGTTACCACGTCGTTTTTGAGCATGCCGGCCCTGGCTGCTGGTTTGTCCTTGAGCACCTCTCCGATTTTGGTGGTGACGGTGGGGACCCCCAGCATGCTGAGTACGATAAAGGCGAGCCAGGCAAAGACCAGGTTGAAAATGGGGCCGGCCATGACGATGGCAATCCGGATCAAGACAGGTTTATGGGCAAAGGAGCGCTGTTTTTCCTCGTCGGTCAGTTCCCGCTGCCCGTCTGATTCCGGCTCCGATTGCTCACCCTTTGGGGACGTATCAGCGCCCTCAATATAGCCACCTTCACCGAACATCTTGACATACCCGCCCAGCGGAAAGGCGGAAAGAAGATACTCTGTCTCGCCGATCCGTTTGCCGAACAGTTTCGGACCAAAACCGAGCGAGAACTTTTCCACCTTGACGTTGGAGAGTTTGGCAACGATAAAATGGCCCATTTCGTGGACAAAGATCAGTACCCCAAGCGTTATGATTGCGTAGATAACCATCATATCAGTTCGTCAGCCTCTTACTGATCTCACGGGCAGTTGTGCGGCCCCACTGGTCGGCATGCAGCACCTCTTCGATGCTGTGCAGGTCATGGGCCTGGTGGGCGTCCATGGTGCTTTCAATGATCTGTGCGATCTGAAGAAAACCGATCCTCCCCTCCAGAAAGGCCTCCACGGCGATCTCGTTGGCCGCGTTCATGACCGCCGGCATGCTTTCCCCCTCCTGGATGGCGCGGTAGGCCAGGCTCAGGCAGCGGAACTTTTCAAGATCAGGTTTAAAGAAGGTCAGACCGGAAACCGTGGTCAGGTCCAGGGGCTGTATGCCGGTGGCAACGCGTTCGGGGTAGGAGAGGGCGTAGGCGATGGGCGCCTTCATGTCCGGTGTTCCCAATTGTGCAATGACACAGCCATCAACGTATTCAACCATGGAGTGGAGAATGCTCTGGGGGTGGATATTGATGTCGATCTTCTCCATGGGCGCATTGAAAAGCCAGTGGGCCTCGATGACTTCCAGCCCTTTGTTCATCATGGTTGCCGAGTCGATGGTGATTTTTTTGCCCATGCTCCAGTTGGGATGGTTGAGGGCATCGCGAACGGTGACGCCGGACAGTTGATCAAGCGGTGTATTCAGGAACGGTCCGCCTGATGCGGTCAGGATGATCTTGCTGATGTCCTCGTTTCTGTGCCCCTCCAGAGACTGGAAAATAGCGCTGTGTTCGCTGTCAACCGGATAGAGCTTGACCCCGTGGGTACTGATCATCTCCATAAAGAGATGACCGGCGGTAACCAGGATTTCCTTGTTGGCCAGGGCAATATCTTTGCCGGCGCAAATGGCGGCCGCAGTGGGAACCAGTCCGGCGGCGCCCACAATGGCAGCAACCACCATCTGGGTTTCTTCGGCTGTGGCCGTTTCTATCAGCCCTTCAACCCCTCCCACGATTTTGACATCCATTCCGCTGCAGAGCCGCTCAAGACGCGGCACGTCCTCTTTCAGTGCCACAGCGACAATACGAGGCGAGAACTGTTTTATCTGGGCAGCCAACAGTTCAATGTTTCTTCCGGCGGTCAGACCGATAATGCGGAAACGATCCGGGTGGGCTGCGACAATTTCAAGTGTGCTGACGCCAATTGAACCGGTTGAGCCGAGGATGGTAAGTTGTTTCATGAAGACTATCCCTTGAAAACGTAGATTACGTAATAGTATGTGGCCGGCGCCGCAAAAATGATGCTGTCCATTCGATCAAGGACACCGCCGTGGCCGGGGAAGATGGTTCCGGAATCCTTTACGCCAAAGCTTCGTTTCAGCATCGATTCGAACAGATCGCCGGTTTGGCCAAGCATGCCGATGAACAGGGCGGTCAGTACGGCGTCCCGCAGGGTTAACTGCGGAAAAAAAGTGTACCTGGCCAGCAGCGTGCCTGCCATGCTACCCAGCAGCCCCCCCACGGCTCCTTCGACGCTCTTTTTGGGGCTCACCAGTGGATAGAGCCGATGTTTCCCCAGGGCCCTGCCGCTGTAATAGGCAACCGAATCGTTACTCATGACGATCAGCATAATCACGATCAGCCACTGTACACCGTAGGGGGTCTGGCGCAGCATGGTCAGGTGCATCAAAAGAAGCGGAATATACAGCTGCGCCAGGATGGCGAAGGCTACCTCGTGAGCTGCGTCGGCTATATTTCGAATGCGAAAGAGGAACAGCAGGGTAAAGAGAAAAAATATCCCGATTACTGCGGGCAGGATAAGGCTTTGATCCCCGAGTAACGGAACAAATATCAGAACGATTCCACAGAAAGCGGCCAGGCACGATTCAACAAATCTTCCCGGCAGAGCCATGCGGTAAAACTCAAACAGGGCGATGCTTGAGACAATCCCGAGCAGAACGGCAAAGAGCAGCGGGCCACCTTTGGTGATTGTCAGGATGACAATCGGCAGAAGGATGAAGGCGGTAATCAGACGTTTAATGGCTCAGTCCTCAGGGATATCTGGTCGCTGGTTTTGCCGAAACGGCGCTCGCGGGACTGAAAATCAGCTAGAGCCTTGTTAAACTCATTGATGGTGAAATCCGGCCAGTTGGTTTCCGTGAAGTACAGTTCGGTGTAGGCAAGTTGCCAGAGCAGAAAATTGCTGATGCGCATCTCACCGCTGGTGCGGATCAGGAAGTCGGGGTCGGGGAGACCCCCGGTATCCAGATAGCTGCCGAATTTCTCCACAGAAATGTCTTCCGGAGTGAGCTTCCCGGCAAGTACATCGCGGGCAACTCTGGCCGCCGCCCTGCTCAGTTCCTGGCGTCCGCCATAGGAGAGCGCCAGGGTCAGGAGCATGCCGGTGTTACCTGATGTTTGCCGGATAGCGTCATCCAGGGTTTCGTTGACATCATCGGGCAGATCGGCACGGTTGCCGATGACATTATAGCGAATATTTTTGCGCATCATGCGCGCGGTTTCCTTGCGGATGTATTTCTTCAGCAATGCCATCAGTGCACGCACTTCAATGGCAGGTCGTGACCAGTTTTCAGAAGAGAAGGCGAACAGGGTCAGGTACTTGATGCCCACCTGCCAGGCATGTTCCACAACCATGTTTACCGTTTCGGCTCCACGCTGGTGACCTACAATACGTTTGAGCATGCGCTCCTGTGCCCAGCGACCATTGCCGTCCATGATGATGGCCACATGGACGGGTAAGCGCTCCGGGTCGAGTGGTAGCATCAAACCTCCATGACCTCTTTTTCTTTGTTGGCCACGGCTTCGTCGACCTTTAGCTCAAAACTTTTGGTGCTGTCCTGAACTTCTTTTTCCAGCTTCTTCAGTTCGTCCTCGGTGATGGCCTTTTCTTTTTCCATCTTTTTGAGGCGATCAATGGCGTCTCGACGGATATTACGCAGGGCGATCTTGTCTTCCTCGCCTTTTTTCTTCAGATCCTTGACGATTTCTTTGCGGCGCTCCTCGGTCAGGGGGGGCAGGCTCAGACGAATGGCGCGGCCATCATTGGAGGGGGTCAGGCCAATGTTGGCGTTGAAAATTGCTTTTTCAATCGTTGGAATGAGCTTGGGTTCCCAGGGGGTGATGGTAATCAGGCGTGGTTCCGGAACTGCCAGGGTCGCCACCTGGCTGATGGGGGAGGGGTTGCCGTAATAATCGACTTTAACGCTGTCCAGAATAGATGTGGAAGCACGGCCGGTACGGATTTTCTGGAAATCATTCTTGAGAACGCCCAGGGTTTTTTCCATGTGGGTTTTCATGTCGTTCAGTATGGTTTTTGCCATGATTTCTATTCTCCTTGTACGATGGTGCCGATCTCTTCACCGCTGATAACCTTGATGATGTTTCCGGGTGTTGTCAAGTCAAAGACGATGATCGGCAAGTTATTGTCCATGCAAAGAGAGGTGGCGGTTGCATCCATCACCTGCAATCCTCTTTTGAGGACATCAATGTAGGTTAGTTTGGGGATTTTTGTTGCAGTGGAATCTTTTTTCGGGTCGGCGGTGTAGATGCCGTCTACCTTGGTACCTTTGAGAATGACCTGGGCATTGATCTCCATGGCGCGCAGACTGGCGGCAGTATCGGTTGTAAAGTAGGGATTGCCGGTTCCCGAGCCAAAGATGACAACGCGCCCCTTTTCCAGGTGGCGGATAGCGCGGCGACGGATGTAGGGTTCGGCAACCTGCTGCATGGCAATGGCTGACTGGACGCGGGTTGCAACGCCGATTTTTTCCAGAGCATCCTGCATGGCAAGGGAATTGATCATGGTGGCCAGCATTCCCATGTAATCGGCGCTGGCGCGGTCCATGCCCTGGGATGAGGCGGCCAGTCCCCTGAAGATGTTGCCGCCACCGATAACAAGCGCCAGTTGGACACCCTGTTCAATCACCTGACTAATTTCCTTGGCAATGGCAGTGATGGTCTGCGGGTCAATGCCATAACCTTGGGTACCTGCAAGTGATTCACCGGACAGCTTTAGCAATACCCTGTTAAATGAAGGCCGACTCATGTTTTCTCCCGTAATGTAGTCCGTGGCATGGATCAAAAAAAAAGCCGGCCATTCCGGCCGGCTGTGACACTTATTTGAGGCCGGCCGCTGCCGCCACCTCGGCGGCAAAGTCGGATTCCTTTTTTTCAAGCCCTTCACCCAGAACGAAACGCTCAAAGTTCGTGATCGTGATGGCTCCGCCAACCGCGGCGCCGGTTTCCTTGACCACCTGGGGGATGGTCTTGTCAGTATCCTTGACAAAGATCTGCTCGTTCAGGCAGATGTCCCCGTAAAACTTGTTGATTTGGCCGACAAGGATCTTCTCGATGATGGCGTCCGGTTTGCCGGACTCCTTGGCTTTGGCGCGATAGATATCTTTTTCGCGCTCCAGGACATCCGCTGGTACCTGATCGCGGGTGACATAGCGGGGAGCGGCAGCTGCCGAGTGCATGGCAAGGTCCTTCACCAGAGACTGGAGCGCCTCGCGATTGTCCGCGGTAACTGCTGGGCTTTCAACCTGAACAAGAACACCAATCTTGCCGCCGGCATGGATATAGGAGCCGATGCAGCCGTTACCCGGCACAACGAAACGAGCAAAACGTCGAATCTGGATATTTTCACCGATGACGGAGATGGATTCATTCAGATAGGTCTGAACAGTTTTTGAGGCGTCTCCGCTATAGGGCTGCGCAAGCATGGCAGCGCAGTCAACAGGGGATGCGGTCATGATATGGTTGCCGATGTTTGCCACAAATGCTTTGAAAACATCGTTTTTGGCAACAAAGTCCGTTTCACTGTTGATCTCCAGCAGAACGCCGGTTTTCAGGTCGTCGGACACAAATGCTGCTACCATGCCCTCTGTGGCGGCGCGGCCTGATTTTTTTGCAGCTGCTGCGAGGCCTTTCGTTCGCAGAAAATCCACGGCTTTTTCATAGTCACCATCGGTCTGTTCAAGAGCCTTTTTGCAATCAAGCATACCGGCTCCGGTTGCTTTTCTCAATTCGTTGATTTGGGCTGCTGTTATCGCCATTGTAAAGAACTCCTTCCGTTTCTGGCCGGGAAATGTAGTGTGGTACTTTGCGCCGCTGCTGCCCGGCGCTCGCGTGGGAACCGGCTCGATTCCCACGCGAAGGTTCAGATATGGTTTCAATGAGGCTGTACGGTATTACGCTTCGGCAACGACTTCCTCGGGTGCTTCTTCCACAACCTCGGTATCGCCTTCTTTTTCAGCCTGAAGGGCGGCATTGCGGGCCTGGGCGCCTTCGTTGACCGCGTCAGCCATCTTGGAAGAGAGCAGGCGTATGGCGCGAATGGCGTCGTCATTTCCGGGAATAACGTAGTCGATGGGATCGGGATCACAGTTGGTGTCAACGATTGCCACAACCGGAATGCCCAGTTTGTTGGCTTCCTGGATGGCAATTTCTTCATTCTTGGGGTCGATGACAAACATTAAGCCGGGAAGCTTATGCATGCCCTTGATTCCACCGAGAATCTTCTGCAGCTTTTCACGCTCTTTTTCAAACTTGAGCGCTTCTTTTTTTGGGTAGGCTTCAATGGTGCCGTCCTCAAACATGGCATCGATCCTTTTCAGGCGGTCAATGCTCTGTTTTACGGTTGAAAAGTTGGTCAGCATGCCTCCCAGCCAACGCTGGTTAACGTAGTGCATGCCACAGCGTTCAGCCTCTTCTGCCACCGAGTCCTGGGCCTGTTTTTTTGTGCCGACGAACAGCACGGTGTTTCCGTTCTGGACCGATTCTTTAACAAAATTGTAGGCGGATTTGAAGTAACGGACGGTTTTCTGCAGGTCAATGATGTAGATTCCGTTGCGGGCGCCGAAGATGTAGGGTTTCATCTTGGGGTTCCAGCGCTTGGTCTGGTGGCCGAAGTGAACTCCCGCCTCCAACAGTTCTTTCATGCTGATGCTTGACATACGTGTTTTCTCCTTTGGTTTTTCCTCCGCCCCGTTGAATCCCTGCAAGCCACAAGGGACACCGCCGGTTTGTTTCAGGGCGTGTGAATTTGAAAAGCGTAAGTTTATATCACAGCTGCCTGTTCCAAGGCAAGGGTAAAGTTGGAAAACAGAGGGGATTTGCTGGTAAATCAGGCGTTTAGATGCTGGTCAATGCGGCGTAAACCTTCCAGAGCAGTGCTGGGGAGTGAGATGTGGGGTGTCGTGATTTCAGGTTCACGGGGGTTGATACGGAGTACGGTGGTGTTAGCGTGACGCCATCCCAACCGTTCCGAGGTCGAGCGGATGGTCGGAATCGCCGTGCCAGCTCCCATCTCGATTACCACGGTCCGTTTCTCCCCCAGTTCGTTCAGGAAACACTCAAAACGTTGCTCTTGTTCCTCTGTTCGCTGCGGCAGCCAGGACCAGTCACCAAACATGAGGATATTCGGTCGGCTGACGCACCCACAGCGCGGACAGGTGGGGACAGAGCGGGAGCGCATGCTGCCGGTGTCAATGGAAAGCTGCTCGTTGTTTGGCCAGATTATGTCACTGCACGGCTTGAGGCACTGCAGGTGGTGGATGGAACCGTGGACTTCCAGTATCTGCGATTCGTTGTAGCCGGCTTTTTGAAACTGCCCGTCCACGTTTGAAGTGACCACAAAATACGGTGCCGTGCGTTGTTCAATCCAACGTCTGATGATGTGGAAACCCTCATGGGGGGTGGTGGAACGGTAGAGGTTACAGCGATGACCGTAAAAGCCCCAGCCAAAGGCGGGGTCCCGCTGAAAGTGAGCGGGGTTGGCAGCCTCTGAAAAGGAAAGACCCAAACGGGCGTAGGGTGGATATGTCTGCCAGAAACCCTGGTTGCCGCGAAAATCGGGCAGTCCCGAATCCACACCCATTCCGGCTCCGGCGGTGATGATGAAAACGTCTGCCTGACGTATGATATCGGCTGCCTGCTTGAACATGGCTGTTTCAGCTCAAGCGGTGGACGAACAGACCGCTGCGCAGTTTGGGCTCGAACCAGGTGGATTTGGGGGGCATGATCTGGTCCTGGTCAGCCAGCTCAATCAATTCGCCGACTGATGTGGGATACAGGGAAAAAGCAACCGCATACTCGCCGCTGTCCACAAGACGCGTCAGCTCCTCGTTGCCACGTATGCCGCCGACAAAATGGATACGTGTGTCGGTGCGCGGGTTTTTAATGCCCAGCAGCGGATCCAGCAGGAGGTTCTGAAGGATCGAGACATCCAGTCGATTAACGGTGTCGGATTCATCAACTGAGCTGATTGGAATATGGAGCTGGTACCATCGGCCGTCAAGGTACATGCCGAAATAGTGGCGTGCATCAGGTTTGACCGGGTCAGTGGACTCGGTTATCTCGAAGATGGTTGCCAATTGATCAATAAAGCCTGTGATGTCGTGGCCGTGCAGATCCTTAATCACACGGTTGTAAGGCATGATATTGAGTTGGTCCTCGGGGAAAATAACGGTCAGAAAAAAATTGTATTCTTCATCTCCGCGGTGGTCGGGGTTATTGCTGCGCCGCAGCTCGCGGACTCTTTCGGCGGCGGCGCTGCGATGGTGCCCATCGGCTACGTACAGCCGCTTCTGGGCGGCAAAAAGTGCGGTCAACTGCCGGATCAGGTTCTGATCGCTGAGAATCCACAGGGTATGGGCCACACCGTCATCGGTGACAAAATCATATTCCGGTTTGCCGTTGGTGACGCCCGCAATGATTTCCCCGATTTGGGCAGAGGATCGTGAGATATAAAAGACCGGCTCGTCGTTGGCGTCCAGCAGGTCGATATGTCTGACCCGATCATCTTCCTTGTCCGGTCGCGTATGCTCATGCTTCTTAATGACACCGGTCTGGTAATCATCCACACTAGTGCAGACCACCAGTCCGGTCTGGGTGATATCCCCCATGCATTGACGGTAGACATAGAAACTGTCCGTAGGGTCACTGACAAGAATACCGTTGCGAATGAATTCATCCAGGCTCAGTTTTCCCTTCACATACACCGATTCGTCATAGGGGTTGATGTCCGGAGCAAGATCAATTTCCGGACGGGAAACATGCAGAAAACTGCAGGGGTTTCCCGCAGCCATGGTCCGTGCTTCCTCGACGTTCATGACGTCGTAGGGAAGCGATGCAACACTGTCGGCAAGATGTACTGGAGGGCGAAGCGCCCTGAATGGTCTGATTATGGCCATGCTTTCCCCATGCTTTTATTGAAAATACCTGCGTGCGCCGACAAAACGTTTTTCAAAATAAGTGTCCTCTATGGAAGTAATGCGGATATCTTCACCCCGGCGGGGAGCGTGCACAAATTTTCCCTTGCCCACATAGATACCCACATGGTTGATTTTGTCATCCGATGAGCCAAAAAAGACCAGATCGCCATCGAGAAGTGTATTCCTGGTAACCGAGTCCCCCGCCTTGAACTGCTCACGGGATGTGCGGGGTATGCTCACGCCGCACAGGTTATACACAGCCCGCACAAAACCGCTGCAGTCCATGCCTTCGACAACGTTGTCTCCGCCCCAGCGGTAGGGAATGCCGACAAAACGCTCGGCGGTGCGTGCGGCGATAAATCCCATGTCATGCTCTCTGTGTGTTTGCCTGTTCGGTTGTTTGTCCACGGAACCTGCCGTTCCTTTTGTACCGGCAGGATTCCTGTCCTGTGGCAGCCTGATTTCATCCGGGGGGAGCTTCTGCCAGCCAGGTTTTTTAGCATCGGCAAAAACCACCTCGTTGGGTGGGGCAATGTAAAAACCGTCTATGAGTCTGTCAGCCACCAGTTTGGCCGCGACGACACGGGCTTTTTCTTTTGATGGAAAATCACCGAAACGGACCGCGTAGATGCCATTGTCCTTGCGGAAATAGAACGCCTCGATACCTTTTTTTTGCAGTGTGGCGGAAAAACGTTCGGCGTTTTTAACGTCTGCAAAGGCGCCCATCTGGATTGCATAGCCGAGACGACGAATTCCGGAGGTATTGCTCGAAAGCGCCGGATTGACGGAAAGCAGAAGGGCGGCGCCACAGAGGGCGAATATCATCGTGCGAAGAAAGGTAAACATTGAGTATTAGGTAATCTTTTTGTGGAGTGAGCAAGGTTTGTCTGGATAGTATCCATATTTGGCTGCTGTGAGTAAAGAACTTTTTGACTGTCCACTGTTGGGATGGCGCCCTGTTTCCTGACTCCTCACTCCACATCCCCCACCTGGCGACGAACCCCCATCAGATAGGCTATCACAAAATCTTCCAGAGCTCCGTCAAGCACCGCGTCCGGGTTTCCTGACTCAACTCCGGTTCTCAGATCCTTGACCATTTTATAGGGGTGGAGGACGTAGGAGCGAATCTGGCTGCCCCAGCCGATCTCTTTTTTCTCGCAGGCGATCTCGGATGCCCGTGCGGTTCGCTCTTCCACTTCCTTCTCATACAATTTTGCCCTCAGTACCTTCATGGCTGTGGCGCGGTTGAGGATCTGGCTGCGCTCACTCTGGCAGGCCACGACGATGTTTGTCGGCAGGTGGGTGATCCTGACGGCGGAGTCGGTGGTGTTGACATGCTGTCCGCCTGCGCCGCCGGAGCGATAGGTGTCAATGCGCAGGTCTGAATCGGATATCTTGATGTCAATATCATCCTCTTCGATTTCAGGGAAGGCATAGACCGAGGCAAATGATGTGTGACGGCGGGCGTTGCTGTCAAAGGGGGAAATCCGCACCAGTCGGTGGATACCAGCCTCGGCCTTGAGGTAGCCGTAGGCATATTCGCCGCTGACGCTAAACGTGACGGATTTGATACCGGCTTCATCACCCGACTGATAATCGGTTATGGTGGTTTTCCAGCCCTTTTTTTCGCAGTAACGCAGGTACATTCGCAGCAGCATTTCCGCCCAGTCCTGGGATTCGGTTCCGCCCGCTCCGGGGTTGATGGAAAGGAAACAGGAGTTGCGGTCATGGGGGCCGGAGAGCATGCGCTGGAACTCCGCCGCCTCAACTCCCTTTTGCAGGAGGTTGTTCATCTCCGCTACTTCGTTCAGGGTGGCCTCATCAGCGGCCTCTTGGCCAAGTTCAATCATCACCCGCACATCTTCAAGCTGCCGGTTAAGTGAATCCCACAGTTGTACGATTTTCTCCAGGGCGGTGCGTTCCTTCAGTATTCCCTGGGAACCTTCATTGTTATCCCAAAAACCGGGCGCTGCGATCTTTGACTCGATTTCCAGTATGGATTCTCGTTTTGTATCTACGTCAAAGAGACCCCCGGAGTTTGGCGATCCGCTCTTCAAAGCTGTTCATTCGGGCTATTTCTTCACGATACATGTTCTACTCCTTGTTGGTTTGTTGGTGCAATATCTGATGAGACCGCACGCTATGAGCCGTTTTGTTTGCTTCGTTTCCATGACACAAGCGTAATACCGGCCAAGAGTACAACACAGAGCCAGGCCGGTGTGTCACCGATGCGCAGATAGAGAGAATCCGCTGTTCCGGGGCTGATTTCACCGGTTTTAAAAGCTTCTTCAAACAGGGGAGTCATGGCGCGGATGTGACCATTCTGATCAATAATCGCGCTGATACCGGTGTTGGCGGCCCTGATCAGGGGGGTACGGGTCTCCACGGCCCTGAACGCGGCAATGGAGAGGTGTTGATGGGGGGCTGAAGAGTTTCCGAACCAGGCGTCATTGGTGATATTGATCAGAACCCGGGCGCCATTGCGGACATAGTCACGGGCCAGCTCCGGAAAGATGGCTTCGTAGCAGACCAGCAGTCCGGCTTGCGTTTGTCCGATAGCCAACGGGGTGGCGTGTTCTCCCGGTGAGAAGTCACCGATCCCCACCACGAGTTTGCTGATAAAGGGGAAAAAACGGCCCAATGGCACGTATTCCCCAAATGGCACCAGATGTATTTTATCCCCCCTGGAGATGGTCTCGCCGTTGGGGGCAATAACAAAGGCGCTGTTGAGAAAAACGGTTGCGCCGTCACGCAGCTCGTGGGCCGGGCTGCCGAGCAGCAGATGTGAGTGAAGCTCCCGTGCCAGTTCCCTGATGCGCTCGGCATCCTGGGGCTGGTCCTGGAAAAAGAATGGTACGGCGCTCTCCGGCCAGATTACCAGATCCGGTTTCTCTTTCCCCGCTTCCCTGGTTAATCGCTCGTAGATGGCAATGGTTTGATCACGAAAAGCAGGGCTCCATTTTACATCCTGGCGTATGTTTCCCTGAATCAGGGCAATTTTTAAACGTTTTGAGGGAAGAGACTCGGCTTCATTGAGCCGGTTGAAGCCGTAAAACAGTGTCGCTATCAGTGCAAAGAAAAGCACCAGGGCACTCTTTGCCGGATAGGGAACACCGCTACCCGAGTTGGCTCGCAGCAGTCGGTAAAATACCACATTGGCCAGCACGATCAGGAGCGTAATGCCATAAACGCCACTGATGTCGGCAATCTGGATCAACGTAAGCGTCCGGTATTGGGAGTGCCCGAGCATGGCCCAGGGAAAACCGGATAACAGAAATGACCGCATAAGATCGCAGGCCACCCAGGCCACCGGAAGTGTGAAGGCTGTTTTCAGTCCTGCCCCTTCCCCGTAGCGTGCCACAAGGGTTGCAATCCCGTAAAACAGGGCCAGCCATGCCGCCAAAATGATGTAGAGCGGTACGCTGATGGCCCAGGGAAGGTGGCCGTAGCGGGTAATGACGATATTGATCCAGTACAGGATAGCACCATAGGCAGTGAAACCGCAGCTAAAGCCGATGCGGAACGCCGTACGATGTGATGCGCCCTCAAGTGCAATCAGCAGGGGGATCAGCGCAAACCAGGCCAAAAGGGAAAAACCGGGAGTCGGGAAGGAGAGGGCGATCAATGCTCCCGAGGAAATGGCAAGCAGTCCCGGACGATCAAAAATCGCCGCAGCATCTGTTCGAAGGGAACCGAGTTTCACTCGTTATCCGTTTCTGCGTCACCAATCCGAGCAATGCATACTTTTTTGATCTTGCGTTCATCGGCATCAAGTATTGTTATTCTGAGTTGTCTGTTTTCAACGATGTCATCAGTGGCGGCAATTCTGCCGGTCAGATGAAAGATCAGGCCACCGACGGTGTCGAACTGATCCCGTTCAATTTCAATGCCGAATTGCTCTTCCAGATCCTCAATCGGCATGCGGGCATCGGCTGTGATGGAACCGTTGTCGTTGACTGTAAAGAGGGCTTCTTCGCGGTCGTGCTCATCCTGTATGTCGCCCACGATCTGCTCCAGCAGGTCCTCAATGGTGATCAGTCCCGAGGTGCCGCCGTATTCATCGATGACGATGGCCAGGTGTACATGTTTGCTTTTGAATTCCTGGAGAAGTTGCTCCAGGTTTTTTGTTTCCGGTATAAAGTAGGGGGGGCGCATGATCGTACGGATCCGGATCTGATCCTCCGGCAAACCCCAGTATTTGAGTAGATCCTTCGCATAGAGCAGGCCGATGACGTTGTCAACACTGTTTTCATAGACCGGAATACGTGAATGACCGCAGGCGAGTATGGTTTCCAGAAACTCTCGAATGGAAGCTTCCACTGAAACGCAGGCCATATCAATACGGGGCACCATGACTTCCCGCACCACGGTCGAACGGAGTGAGAAAATTGAACGGATCATCTCACTCTCTTCTTCATTGACAAGTCCCTCACCTTCGCTGGCCTTGATGATATCTTGGATTTCGTAGGCGGTCATTTTTTTGCGACCATGTATGAAACGTTCGATCAGTTTCACCAATCCGGATTTTTTGTTACTGCCTTCTTCCAACGTGGGCATCCTCCTCGTTATGTCGTGATACGCAGATGGTATATCATTGCACTTGAATGTGCATGGTCTCTGTCAACTGAACCGTTTAAACAACAGCAGGACAACGATGGTAAGAACGGCTCCGACACATGAGCCAATAATGACCTCGCGTAACGTGTGAATTCGCATCAGCAACCGCGAATGGCTGACCATAGCTGCCAGGGTGATGCACAGGAGCGAAACCAGCGGGTCGCAGGTGTTGAGTGACACTGCCGTTGCAATGGAAAAAGCCACCGCCGCATGTCCGCTGGGCAGCCCGCCTTCCAGTGCGGATCCCCTGTTGGTAAGGCTTTTGATCATGATGACAACGATGATGACTACAAGAACCGAAACGACCGTTCCCATATCAGCGGGTGAACCGAACATGGCCAGCACCTTTCCATAAATGGGGAATACATAGTGTGCCAAAATCATGTATCCAATGATGGCAGCACCCATGGCAGCTACCATGACCGCACCAGCTGCCGTATCCTTGGCAATTTTGGCAAGAGGGTGATAGTCCGGCGTTATCAGGTCCACTACCGCTTCCACAGCTGTATTGATCAGTTCGGCAAACAGCACGAACAGGATCGAAAGCGACAGAAGTGCAAACTCGACGGGAGTAACCCGAAGAAAGAGGGCTGCCAGCATCACCACCAACGCGAAAAGGAAGTGATTGCGCATGTGTTTTTCTGTGCGCACGGCATGGAGTATGCCCGCAACGGCACAGTTCGCCGAATCTATGAAACGGTCAGGTTTAACAACCCTTCTTTTTTCAGGATTCTGAATAATTCCCGCTCCTTCTTTTCCATTCTGCGTGCTTCTTCTTCTCCACTGCGCTCATGGTCAAAGCCGCAGAGATGCAGAATGCCATGCATCAACAGGAAACAGAGCCGCTCGGATAACTCCATTCCACCCTGTTCCGCTTCACGCTGCGCCGTGTCGGCCGAGATTATCACATCGCCCAGCGCAAGAGGTGTGACCCCACTGTATTCACCCTCTTGAAGAGAGAAGGAGATGACATTGGTGGGGCGATCCTTTGCCAGATAATCACGGTTAATGCGCTGAATGGTCCGGTCGCCTACAATGGAAACCGAAACTTCCGTTTCCTCAGGACATCCCAAGACGCTTAAGATCCTCGCTGCCACTCTTTTGAGCTGCCTGCTGCTGATCCGGTGCCGCCTCTGGCGGTTGCTGAGCAGTATCTGCACCCTGGTTTCCTCCGTGATCCAGTCGGGGATGTTCACCTGAAGCTGCTTTTTGTTTGTGGGGAAAGAGTATTTTTTTCCCGTTACCACCCTTGTGGACCGGTTCGGGATATTCGACACGGTGGTGGAAGATGCCGATTAAGATCCGGTTGAAGCTCCTGGCAATTTCGTGCAGGTTTTTCAGGGTCAGTTCGCATTCGTCCAGCTGACCGTCTATAAATATGCTGTTAATCAGCTTTTGCACCATCCCCTGGATACGGTCGGGGGTGGGATTGCTCAGGGTGCGTGACGCGGCTTCGACGCAGTCCGCCAGCATGACAATAGCTGCTTCCCGTGTCTGGGGTTTGGGGCCGGGGTAGCGAAAATCTTTTTCCTCAACGGTCTGGCCATTGGCTTCGGCCTGGGACTTGGCTTTGTCATAAAAAAATTTTATCAGGCCGTTGCCGTGGTGCTGACGAATAATGTCGATGATCGGTTGTCCCAGATGTTTTTCACGGGCCAGTTCAACGCCTTCCCTGATGTGGGAGATCAGGATCAGGGCACTCATACTGGGGGAAAGCTTGTCGTGACGGTTGTCCTCACCGCCCTGGTTTTCTATGAAATAGAGAGGTTTTGAGGCTTTGCCGATGTCATGGTAGTAGGCTGACACCCGCGCCAAGAGCGGGTTTGCATTGACGGCTTCGGCTGCCGCTTCGACCAGGTTCCCCACCACCACGCTGTGATGGTAGGTGCCTGGCGCCCGCACCATCAGGTCCCTGAGCAGCGGGGAGTTGAGATTTGCCAGCTCCAGAAGTTTGATGTCGGTGGTGTAGTTGAAAAGGGTTTCGATAACGGGAATAAATCCGGAAACGAGTCCGGCGCTGACAATACCGCTGACCAGGGCAAAAATGGCCACATACAGAGTCTGTATACTGAAAAGGGAGTTACTGAAGGTTTGAAATGACAAGGCCAGCGCCAGGTTGACCACCGATATTTTGAGACCGGCGGAGTAGATTGCTCCCCGGTTGGAGCATTGGCGCATGCCATGGGCGCCGACGATGCTTCCCAGCAGGGCGTAGATCACCACAAACATGCTGTTGTCAAACATGATCCCCAACAGAGGCGCAAGGATGGCGCAGTACACCAGGGCAACTTCAGAATTTATGAAGACACGAACAATCATTGCCCCGGCAGCAAAGGGAAACAGGTAGTAATAATTGTTGGTATCGATGTGCGGGAAGACCGGGCCGATGCCTTGGGTGATCAGCAGAGTGGTCTTGAAAACCAGAAAGCTGCCGATGATCAGCAGGGTGATGGTCAGGATGTCCTTGTTGGTCGGGTCAAACTTGCGAATGTTTTTGCAGGCGAAACGGTAGGGGAAATAAAACAGCACCAGGATCATGGCAAAGGTGCCCACGGCTGCAAAGAAGCGGCTGCTGCTGCGGCTTTCCTGGAAAATCTTGCGCAGTTTCTGTGACTGTTCAGGCCTGATCCGCTCGCCGATGCGTACGATCATTTCCCCTTTCTGTACCTTGAACAGCACCGGACTGACCGCTTCCATGGCCGTAGCGCTACGAATCTCCGATGCTTCACGGTTGTAGAAAAGGTTTGGCAGCAGAATCCGGGAGATAACCGCAGAAATCCTGCGGGCGTCATTGGGCTCGCCCAGCCCGGAGTAATTCCAATCCGCAACCATCAGGCGCGCATCCCCAATTTCAGTGTAATCCGATGAAGTATCACCTGCACCGATGAGATGTCCATCGTTATCGAGGACTTCTATGCCGCGGCGGGTGTTGGTTTGGAAAACCTTGCCATCCAGGACGATTTTTCGCTGATACAGTTCGTTCAGCAGTGTGTTGAGATCAGCCAGAAAAGCGGTGTCGGATTTTATGCGTATGAGGGCGCGTATCTCCGATGCATCCAGTTCCGTATCAAGAATACCTGACAGTAGTTTACGCCACTCTTCAGTGGTTATCTGTCGCGCCAATGACCGTTTTTCTCGGATTGCAACAAGGGTCTGTTCCAGCTTTTCAGCCAGATAAGAGGGGACACGATTACTCAGGTTGTAAATAATCGGGGCGTTGTTGCCGACCTCTTTGCGGCGTTGCTCTGTAAGTGCTCGGTCTTCAACGAGAAAATCCTGTGGGGCGCGTATGTCAGAGGTGGCGATATCTCCGGGTTTGAAGTCAAAGGTAAAGAAGTGTTGCTTGGGAAGGATGATGAAGGTGAGCAACAGTGCCGTGGTAAAAAGGAGAATGAACCTGTTGCGACGGGCCGTCAGAGGATTGGAAAACCTTCTGATGAGCGAGTCAAAAAGGTTTGATCCCAGCTTGCTAAGGTGCGCCAGAGTATGTTGATCCTGCCTGTTACCGAGTTGATCCGGCATATCCTGTCAGTGCGAAACATGGAGCGGTTGAGGTGCTTGAGGGACACGTAAGTGTTTGAAATCAGATTTTTAAAGATATCTCTAAACGAATGAGGTGTCAACATATGTGTTGGCATTCTTGAAAGGGTTGGCGACTGGTGGCTGTGATAGATATGTCATCGGTTATTGAGCTTGACTTTCCAGGAGATAAACTTATGATTTTAACGTTAGTGTATCACAATCAAGGATATGTACACCATGCATGAAAACCCCCGTATTGTAATTTTGGATGGCCATACCATAAATCCCGGTGATAACCCCTGGACCCCCCTGGAGGCTCTCGGACAATGTACGGTTTTTGATCGCACCCCCACCGAGTTGATTGTGGAGCGTGCCAAGGACGCGGATATCATTCTAACCAGTAAATGTATGCTTGACGCTGCAACCTTGGATTTATTGCCGAAACTTAAATATATTTCGATTCTGGCCACGGGATACAACAATGTTGATCTGGAAACCGTTGGCCGGCGCGGAATACCGGTGTCCAATGTGCCTGCCTATTCCACCGAATCGGTTGCCCAGACGGTTATCGCGCTATTGCTGGAGTTGACAGTTGCGGTGGGCGTCCATGACGCTGCCGTTAAAGCGGGAGAGTGGGAAAGCTGTCCTGATTTTTGCTTCTGCAAGACGTCCATTGTCGAATTGAGTGGTCTGACAGTCGGAATTGTCGGTTACGGAGCCACGGGGAGGGCCGTGGCCAGAATCGCAACCGCATTCGGCATGCGGGTCATCGCCCATGCCCCGCGGATTCCGCGGGATTCCGGCTCGTTGGCGGTTCAATTCGTATCACTGGACGAACTCTTTGCCGCCGCGGACGTGGTCAGTCTCAATTGTCCGCAACTACCTGAAAATAACGGTTTCGTGAATGCGGAACTCTTGGCGAAAATGAAACCGAGTGCCTTTTTGATCAATGCTTCCCGTGGAGGGCTGGTGAATGAGGCTGATCTGGCAGAGGCGCTTCACGCCGGTACGATTGCTGGCGCCGGGCTGGATGTTGTCAGCCACGAACCCATGCGGAGCGACAATCCCCTTCTGACCGCTCCACACTGTATTATTACCCCCCATATTGCATGGGCGTCTCTGGCCGCGCGAAAGAGGCTGGTAGGAATTGTTGCTGCCAATGTGGCGTCATTTTTGAGCGGGGCGCCAATAAACGTGGTCAACGCAAAGTATCTTCCATCCAACCCGTGAAACGCCAACTCTCAAGCGTCCCTCTTCATACAGGTTAATTGTCAAACATCAGCTTACGTTCCAGGTCCATGGAGTGGGTCAGCCGTTTCGCATCCTCAATGGTTATCTGGCCCTGTCTGTAGAGCTGTATCAGATGTTGATCCAGTGTCTGCATCTGGTATTGGGAACTTCCGTTCTCAATATGTTTTTCCAGTTCGCTGAGGCGCCCCTCCCGGATACACGCCTGAACCGTTGTGGTGGCGCGCATTATCTCAACAACCGGTAGAATCCGCTCGCCTGTTTTATCCTTGATCAGACGCAGGGATATCGTTGCAACAAGTATATCAGCTAGTCTTTGGCGGATAATTTCCTGGGTGTCCGGCGGAAAATTGCCGATGATCCGGTTGATGGTGGCAAGCGCTCCCTGGGTGTGAAGCGTTGTCAAAACCAGGTGACCGGTTTCAGCTGCCTTGATGCAGGCATCAATCGTCTCCGTGTCACGCATCTCACCCACCATGATCACATCCGGGTCCATACGCAACGCGGCTTTCAGGGCATTTTTAAAGCTGCTGGTATCAATCCCCACTTCTCTCTGTATGATACAGCTCCTATCAGAGGAAAAAAGAAACTCGATGGGATCTTCGATGGTGATGATGTTGTAGCTTTGCTGCTCATTAATACATCTGATCATCGATGCAAGGGTTGTTGATTTTCCGTTTCCCGTGGGTCCGGTGACAAGAATCAGTCCATTGGGAGCCTTGACGATCTCTCCCAGAACCGGGGGCAGATTCAGCTCCTGAAAGGTGCTGATATAGGGGGGGATAACGCGCATGATGATGCCGAAATATCCCCGTTGCTTGAAGACACTGGCGCGAAAACGTCCGCCGCTGGGCAACGCATAGGAAGCATCCATCTCCTTGAAATCACTGTTGATCTGGCGATTGTTCTGCTCGAGAATCTGTGTTGCAATGAATTCAGTATCTTTTGCGGTCAGATTCTGCATTTTGGAGCGGATAAGCTGCCCCCGACCCCGAAAAAAGGGCGGGTTATCCACTTCAAAGTGGAGGTCTGAAACTTTTTTCTGAAAGGCAATTTCCAGAATCTGATTTAATATGTGTATATCCATGACTGCCCTTTTTATGATCAGTAGATTCTCTGGTTACGACGGCTGAGAGAGTGCAAAAAGCTTTTTGCGATACAGGTTGTTGTCAAGCAGCAGCCCGGCATGCCGCGCAGCGATGTCCAGGAGGTCGATCTGGAGCGGTGATCCGGTCATTACGCCAAAGTCACCGTAAATGAGTGCAATTACTTTTCCAAAGGTTTTGATGGGCATGAGCAGCAACTTGGGGATGTGGGGTGTTCCGATTTTTGAGTGAAGGTGCTGACGAACGATTGCATCATTACACTGTCCGTAGAAATAATGCCCACTGCCGATGACATCCTGGAAAACAGACGATTGTTCCAAGGGGATGGTGAAAAGCAACGGTGGCGTTGCACCGGCGCTCTTGTCACCCTGAATGCCGAATCCTTTTTCGGCAATCAGTTCGTTATTGGCGACAACAAAGGTGATGGTTCGCTCGAACATGGCTGACGCAAATTCAAGCACTACAAATGCCACTTCCGGAATGTTCCGCAAGGAACCCAGTTTATGGATACACTCTTTGAACCGCCGCAAAATCTGATCGCTGCTGGAATACGTTTTTTGCAGGGTGAGGTGAAACGTCTTCATGAATTTTATTGCTGTTTCCACAAAAGAACCATCCGGATCACATTTGACCGGTCTGGTCAGAATTGTGCGGACACCCGACTGTAAAGCACAGAGGGGAAACTCGCAGTCGTGGGGCGCCACAAGCTGAAGAATTGCAATATGAGGATATTTTTCACGTTTTTGTTGCAACAACGTAATGATTTCAGCGGAGGAAAAACGACCCACGTTCTCCAGTGGTGCATCGATAACGAGAAGAGGTACAAGTTCTTTGGCAAAGGACTGGTCAATGATCAGATCGAGGTTGCCCCCATCGTCGGTGGAGAAAACAAAAATTCCTTCGTGTTTGCATACGGTCGAAACCAGGTGTTCGATGAGAGTGTCACTGGTGAAGATGATAACAGCCAGTGGAGGAGCTGTTTCGGGTCGTTCTTCATCCGTACCAGTTGTTCCGGAAAATTCGAGCAGCAGGGACAGGAGTCGGTCGTGATCGGCTTGTGGCAACTCCTGTACGGTCTCCCGTAACTTCTGGCGATGAATTTCAGTTGCGTCATACTCTTTTAACCCCAAAAACACATCGGGAATTTTCTTAACCATGCTGTCAAGGTCTTCCAGACCCAGGATGTCCGGGGTTATAATGGTGCTTTCCGGTATGTCTTTTGGAGGTTGCACCGGTAAAAAGGTTCCCTGTTGCAGCGTTCCATCGCGCATTTTTTCATCGTATATTCTCAGAGCATCCATCAAAATGTTCTGGGTGTTGAGAAAAATATCCTGCTTGAGTGTTTCTGGGAAATAGCGGTATTCGTCACATACCACCGTAGAATCGACATCAAGTGCAAACGTACCGCTATTCCAGGTCAGTATCTCAACGATAGTCAGTTCGATAAGGGTTTCCAGACCGGAAAAGGCGGTTTGACGATCAATATGCCCCCCCTCGATGAGGGTCGCAATCAGTGGTTTACGCTCGGCGCCGACTATAGTCTGAAGGTGGAGCGCCTGTTCCAGTTGTTCAGGGGTGATGGAGTCCATTTCCACCAGGATTTGACCGATGCGTATGTTGTTGTGTACATGGTTTGCGCTGACGATATAGCCGTCATTAAATGCGAGCTGACTTTCACCCTTGTGACTTCTGAGATACAGGGTACCTGTTTTTTTTGTGGCATGAAGCAGCTGAATGACATCGACTATGGGTAAATGTTCCAGGTCGCCTGCAAAGGACATTCCGTCTTCTCCCTCTCGATTTTCAGAATTGCAGCAGTATTGGAGTATTGTGGTGTGGATTCCGCTGCAGTGCGTAAACTGGGTGTGTGGAGTGTTTCGCTACCGTAATATGGCTTTCAAATTTTCATACAAAAACTACCATCAGGCAAGTTTTTAATTTTTCCATACAACAACATTTGTTAAGTGTCTAAATTTATACGTTTATTATCCTTTTTCCGATCTCTGCTTTTTATGTGTGGTACCTTGGGCGGAACCGGGACTGCAGTGCCAATGAAAAATTCATTGGATTTGGGGAGAAGTTTTTGTATGTTTTCAGGAAGTAACCGTTGTCAAGCCAAGGAGTCACATCTTTTAGTTGGGGTATGATAATGAAAATTGAATGTCCAAATTGTAATGCCAGTGGGACTGTCCCCTCTCATGCCATACCCGAGGAGGGGCGATTTTTTAACTGTCCCCGCTGCAAGCATGGTTTTACCGTGATGAAACCGCGTGATACTTCGAGTTTTCTGGTTGATACCTGTCCGGCATGCAACTACAGTTCATTTGGAGAGGAGCGCTTTGATGTCTGTCCAAAGTGCGGAGCCATTATAAAAACCTTTCTTGAACGGCAACGCGAGGAACAGCGCATGGTAAGGGAACAGGAATTGCTCAACGTGAAGCATGGTCAGGGTGCCCTTGATCCTCCCCCGGAAGAAATTGTCTCCCCCGTTGCCGTAGTAATGGACAGTCTGAATCCGGTAAACCTGGTCGGGTGGGGATGTGGTGTGGCTGCAGCGGTTATTGTATGCATGGGAATAATGGGTTTGCTCGACTACAATACAGACGAAATAAAGGAGCAAATCTTCACCCAGCGCGACGAGCATGTTTCATCATTGTATGTGTTTTTCCGTTATGGCTTGATGCCCTGGATGAAAGTGCTGTATGGAACGGTGATCATGGTGACGGTGTATTTTTTTCTTCGGTGCCAGGCCCCGGCGCTTAAAGCTCTGGTCATTCTCATTCGTGTAATGATTGCTTTTGTACCGCTCTATCTGTTGGTCTGCTTTGTCAGTTGGGTGTTGCAGCCGATTCCTCATTCGGTTGGCGGCTATTTTGTGCAACTCATCAACATGGTACTTCTGACGGCACTGTTTGGTATTCCCCTTGCCCTTCTGGATCGTTTTCTCCACGACAAAAAGATCGTTTCACAGGTTAAGCTGTAATTATGAAATTAACTCGGAAGAACTCTTGTGTCGCCACGCCTGCAACAAATACCTTGGAGAAATTTTAGTGATAATATCGTCTGAATATCAACCGAAAACGGATAATTCCGATGGGTGCCCTGCTACGGAAGAGGTTGAAGTCAAAAAGGACAAGAAAAAGATTATACCCAAGACCGAGTTTGATCTTTCGGACAGCACATGGTATCTCAACCGCGAATTGACCTGGCTGGCGTTCAATCAACGCGTATTACATGAAGCTGAAGACCCGCGGACCCCTCTGCTGGAAAGGGTCAAGTTCATAGCCATAGTCAGTGCAAATCTGGACGAGTTTTTCATGAAGCGTATCGGAGGTCTCAAACAGCAGATTGGAGCCGGGTTTCGGGAGTTGACGTTGGACGGGCGCACTCCTCGCCAGCAGGTTGTGGAATGCTATGAATTGGTTCGAAAACTTGAATCCAGAAAGGTTGAACTTTTTCGTGAAGTCTGCGCCATACTGGAAGATAAAAATATCGAAATTGAAGAATATGTTGGATTGTCTCCAAAGGAAAAGAAGCAGCTCCGGGAGCATTTTCTGAATAATATTTTTCCTCTTTTAACTCCCCAGTCAATCGATCCGGCTCATCCCTTTCCGTTTATCTCGAACCTTTCGCTGAATTTACTGGTTTCGGTGCGGTATCCTCGGTTGAAAAACGCCTCGCTGGCGCGCATCAAGGTCCCCATCGGTCTGGGTTCCCGCAGATTCCTGCCGGTTGGAAAAGGTGATCGTTTCGTACGGATAGAAGATGTGATGATGAACAATCTTGACTTGCTCTTTCCGGGGATGGAGGTGGTCTCTTGTGAAATATTCCGTGTTACCCGCAACGCCATAACGGAAAAAGATGAAGAGGAAGCCGATGATCTGCTGGCCATGATCGAATCGGAACTGAAGGAGCGCAAATTCGCGCCGATTGTGCGGCTTGAGATTTGCACCGGAATGGACCCGCACCACAGAGGGCGTTTGGCGGCGGAATTAGAACTGGATGAGGTTAGCGACGTGTTTGAGGTTCCCGGAATGCTTGCAATGCGCGATCTGTTCGAGTTGGCCGCACTTGATCACCCCCGCAAGCATGACCCCCCCCATCACCCCATCGACCACCATCAGTTGCAGAGCCGGAACAGCATATTTCACATTATTCGGGATGCCGGTTCGATCCTGTTGCAGCACCCGTACGAATCGTTTTCTTCATCGGTGGAACGCTTTCTTCGCGAGGCGGCCGAGGACCCCAAGGTGCGCGGTATCAAAATGACCCTCTACCGAACCTCCAGCAAGGGGCGTATTATCGATGCCCTGGTCCAGGCGGCCAACAATGGCAAACAGGTGGCAGTGGTCGTTGAACTCAAGGCACGTTTCGATGAAGCAGCCAATATCCGTCTGGCAGAGTATATGGAGGAGGCAGGTATCCATGTCACGTACGGCGTGGTTGGCCTTAAAACCCACTGCAAGATTATCATGGTCGTTCGACAGGATTATAACGGCCTGCGCCGCTATGTGCATATCGGCACCGGCAACTATCACACCGAGACGGCCCGTATCTACAGCGATGTTGGTCTGCTGACCTGCGACACAGCCATTGCCCATGATGTTACGGAGCTGTTCAACTATCTGACCACCGGCTTTGTGGCAAAGCGGAACTACAGCAAGTTGTCGCCAGCCCCCCACTTTTTGAAAAAGGCTCTCCTGACAAGAATTGAAAGAGAGGTGCATATACAGCAGGAGCGGGGGGGAGGGTTGATACAGTTTAAGATGAATGCTCTGGAAGACGGCGATATCGTCAGGGCGTTGTATAGCGCCTCCATGGCGGGTGTACGGGTTGATCTGATTGTTCGTGATACCTGTCGCTTGCGTCCGGGAATCCCCGGTCTTTCAGAAAATATACGGGTGATCAGTGTAGTGGGACGTTTTCTGGAGCATGCCCGCATCTATTATTTCCGTAACGGTGGCGCCGAGGAGTTTTTCATAGCGTCGGCCGATGCCATGAAACGTAACCTTGAAGCCAGGGTTGAAGTGCTCTGTCCGGTTGAGGATCCCCAGTTGATGAAAGAGTTGCGTGTCATGCTTGATACGCAAATGGAGGATCAACGTTCAGCATGGGATATGCAGCCGGACGGAAATTACATTCAACGTGTCCCGATCGGAGATACAGCAACCGATGGCAGTCATCGGATCATGATATCCCGCACCGCGAAACGGCTGAAAGATTCACTCAAACAGAAAAAGAAGAAAAACTGAACCGGGAACACTTTTTTCAGGAGTATCACGGAGATCTTCCGCAGGGATTGCCCCATAAATCTTGTTTCACATCCGGCAATCGCCTCTGAAAGGCGTTTTGCCTTGCCGTGTGCGCGTCATCAATGCTATTTTGCCCGATGTTCTTCATATTGATGGAGGTTTTGTCATTTCTATGCTTCGTTACCTGACTGCGGGTGAGTCCCATGGACCACAATTGACCGCTATTATTGAAGGGATGCCGGCCGGGGTTCCTCTGCTGATTGAGGGAATCAACCTTGAGTTGTCCCGTCGCCAGCAAGGGTATGGCCGTGGCGACCGGATGAAGATTGAAAAGGACCAGGTGGAGATACTTTCGGGTGTCCGCTGGGGTGAAACTCTGGCCTCGCCGGTTACCCTGGTGGTGAAAAACCGTGATTGGGAAAACTGGAGCCAGAAGATGTCGCCGTTACCTGAGTTCCGTAATGCGGCATTGGCGGTGACACGTCCCCGCCCCGGTCACGCCGATCTGAGCGGTGCACTTAAGTACAGTCACAGCGATCTGCGCAATATACTGGAACGCTCCAGCGCCCGTGAAACTGCGGTGCGTGTGGCTGTTGGAGCCGTGGCCAGGGCTCTGCTGCAAATATTCGGCATCACGGTGGGTGGCGTTGTCCGTGAAGTGGGTGGTGTGGTGTCCCCTACGCC
>JACAAY010000033.1 GCA_013377095.1 Desulfuromonadales bacterium | reverse complement strand
ATCTCTATATTCCCGGATGCCCGCCAAGCCCCCTGACCATTCTGGATGGTCTGTTGCGTCTGGTGAATCGTATCAATTAGCATGAAATTTTCTGTTGAACCAATATCATGGCGAGGAGAATGGATATGTGTCTTGACGTAAATGAAATCATGAAGATTTTGCCGCACCGCCCCCCCTTTCTGATGGTGGATCGGATCATCGAGCTTGAGAACGGCGTTCGCTGTGTTGGCATCAAGAATGCCACCATCAATGAGCATTTCTTCCAGGGACATTTTCCGGGCCATCCGGTCATGCCCGGTGTTCTGATCGTGGAAGCCATGGCCCAGGTCGCCTGTCTGATGGCCTACAAGGCATCGGATACCGATTACCGCAACAAGGTCTGCTACTTCATGTCCATCGATAACGCAAAGTTCAGGAAACCGGTCTTTCCCGGTGACCAGTTGCGTTTTGAAGTGGTGACGACCTATCACCGCCGCGGTATCTGGGGAGTGACCGGCAAAACCTATGTGGGTGATGTTCTGGTCTGCGAAGCGGATTTTCGGGCAACACTGGTGGATGCAAACCAATCAAATTGAATGTGCGGAGGGAAAAGATGAATCTGGCAAAACAGGATCAATATCTGAAGGAATGGCTCGATCAGGAGGCCTGCGCCGAAGATATGCTGCCACTGATCGGACGTCTCTATCGGGAGAAAAGCATCGTCATTACCGTCTACGGCAGCTCACTGGTTCTCAGTACTCCCATTGATATCCTGACGGCCCACCGTGAGGCGCGCAAGGTCCTTGACAGCGAGCTTACGGTCAGGCAGACCTTTCCCCTGCTTGAAGCGATCTGCAAGCTGGAGCTGGCCCCGGCGCGAATCGATCTGGGCAAGTTGACCATTCGCTATCTGAGCCAGGCTGCCGGCGTTTCGGTGGATGAATTTGTCCGCAAGGAGCTGGCCTCGGTCAACACCGGCAGTGGTCCCCTGCTGGCTGAACCCCAGGATATCGTTCTGTACGGCTTCGGGCGCATCGGCCGACTGCTGGCCCGTATCCTGGTTGAAAAAAAGGGGGGGGGCGAAAAGTTCCGTCTCAAGGCGTTTGTGGTGCGTAAAGGTGCCGCCGATGATCTGCTCAAGCGGTCGAGCCTCTTGCAGCGTGACTCCGTGCATGGTTATTTCGACGGTACGCTCTTCATCGATGAGGAAGAGAACGCCATCATTGCCAACGGAAACATGATTCGCATCATCTATTCCGATGATCCGGAAAGCGTGGACTACACCAAGTATGGCATCAACAACGCCATCCTGATCGACAATACCGGTAAGTGGCGCGACCGTGAAGGGCTTGGCAAACACTTGAAAGCCCCCGGCATCAGCAAGGTCCTCCTGACCGCACCGGGCAAGGGCGATATTCCCAATGTGGTGCCGGGCATCAACAATGAGCTGATCACCCCGGAGGAGAACATCTATTCGGCTGCCAGCTGCACCACCAACGCCATCGTGCCGGTGATGAAGGCCCTCAATGATCGTTTCGGGATTGTGCACTGCCATATGGAAACCTGTCACTCCTATACCAATGACCAGAACCTGATCGACAACTACCACAAGGCGTCCCGCCGTGGCAGAAGCGCCCCGCTGAACATGGTTATCACCGAAACCGGCGCGGCAAAGGCGGTCTCCAAGGTGATTCCCGAGCTGGCCGGCAAGTTGACCGGCAATGCCATCCGCGTGCCGACACCCAACGTGTCGCTGGCAATCCTCAACATGGAACTGGAAAAAGAGGTAACGGTGGAGTCCGTCAATCACTACCTGCGGGATTTAGCGCAGGATTCGCCTCTGCAGAACCAGATCGGGTACACCAATTGCCCGGAAGTGGTCTCCAGTGACTTTGTGGGCTCGCGTCAGGCAGGTGTGGTTGATTCTCTGGCCACCATTGCCGAGGGGAAACGGTGCGTGCTGTATGTCTGGTACGATAATGAATTCGGCTACAGCTGCCAGGTTGTGCGCATGGTTCAGAAGATGGCCGGTGTGGAGCTGCCATCGCTCCCGCTGTAACCTTTCACCGTAGTTTACGGTAACAGGGCAGCACAAAAAAAGAGGCCATTTTGGCCTCTTTTTTTGTGCTCGAACTTGATTGGGTCCTGAAACGGCAACGCCCGGAAGACGAGTCTTCCGGGCGTTGCCTGTCGTATGTGGTACGGACTAGTTGGGGTATACGGAAACTTTCTTGCGGTCACGGCCCAGACGTTCAAAGGTTACAATGCCCTCGATCAGTGCGAAGAGTGTGTGATCCTTGCCGCAGCCGACATTGTTACCCGGATGAATCTGGGTGCCGCGCTGGCGGTAAATGATGTTGCCGGCCTTGACGGTTTCGCCGCCGAATTTCTTGCATCCAAGACGCTGACCGCTTGAATCCCTGCCGTTACGTGAGCTTCCGCCCGCTTTCTTATGTGCCATTTCCCTGACTCCTCGGAAAGAATTTGATTATGCGCTGATTTTCTCGATTTTGAGTACTGTCTTGTGCTGACGATGGCCACGCAGTTTGCGGGTACCCTTGCGACGTTTGGACTTGAAGACGAGAATCTTTTTGTCCTTGCCCTGAACAGCGATCTTGGCGGTTACGGTTGCGCCGGCCACATGGGGTGCGCCAACCACAATCTTTTCTCCGCCAACCATCAGAACCTCGGCGAACTCGATGCTGTCACCCACCTCACCGGCAAGCTTTTCAACCTTGAGAAATTCACCTTCGGTTACCTTGTATTGTTTGCCACCAGTCTTGATAACTGCGTACATATGTTTTCTCCATGCGCATCATTTTTAAAAGAGTTTTGAACTATAGTGAGCTGCTGTTGATAAGTCAAGTAAAAAGTTGGATTTTCCAGGGGACAGCGGCCCGTTTCACTGCTTAGCTGATGACAATTTCGAACTGTTCCTGGTGAAAGCCCGGTTTGGCGCGAACGGTAATGCGTTTCTTGAACTTCTTCTCCAGTTCCTCCAGTCCGCGACGCTCCTCGTCATAGAGCAGGTCAGCCACCTGGGGGTGCACCGAAACCGTAGCCTTCATGCCGTGGGCATCCAGCATTTCGCGCCGCAGTTCGCGGAAGATTTCGTGACAGACCGTGGTCTTGGATTTGATATAGCCGCGCCCCTCACAGTAGTAGCAGGGTTCGCACATCATGCGGCCAATGCTCTCCCGCACCCGCTTGCGGGTCATCTCCACCAGTCCCAGTTCGGATATCTTGAGGATGTTGGTTTTCGATTTGTCGCTTTTGAGCGTTTCTTCCAGGGCGGTAAAGACCTTGTCCCGGTTGACCTCCTTCTCCATGTCGATGAAATCGATGATGATGATGCCACCGATATTTCGCAGGCGCAACTGATAGGCGATCTCCTTGACCGCTTCCAGGTTGGTCTTGAGGATGGTGTCTTCCAGGTTGTGTTTGCCCACGAAACGGCCGGTGTTGACATCAACTGCCGTCAGTGCCTCAGTCTGCTCGATGATGATATAGCCACCCGACTTGAGCCAGACCTTGCGTCCCAGGGCGCGACTGATCTCCACTTCCAGACCGAAGTGGTCGAATATGGGCTCATCCTCTTCATAGAGCTCGATGGAGTATTTCATCTTGGGCATGAAGGTGGTGATGAACTGGACGATACGGTCGTAATCCGGTTTGGAGTCAACGATGATCTTGTCAACCTGTTCGGTAACGATATCACGCACCACCTTCTGGATGACATCCAGGTCGGAATGGATCAGGGAGGGGACCGAGGCTTTTTCCTTGCGTTTGGTGATCTCGCTCCACAGGGTGGAGAGGTAGCCCATGTCCGACAGTAGGTCCTCCTCGCTCTTGCCTTCCGAGACGGTCCTGACGATATAGCCGGAGCCGGGTTGCTTGAGGCGCTCAACCGCCTCACGCAGGCGTTCGCGCTCATGCTCGTCCTCGATGCGGCGCGAGATGCCCACATGGTCAACCGTGGGCATATAGACCAGATGGCGGCCCGGAAGCGAGATGTGGGAGGTGATGCGGGCACCCTTGGTTCCGATCGGTTCCTTGGAGATCTGCACCAGCAGTTCCTGTCCCTCCTGGAGCAGTTCCTCGATCGGGTGCAGCGGTTTGAAATCGGTCTGATTGTCCGGGTGCTGCTCACCGTTGTTCGGTTCAAGCTCCTTCTTGCCGTTGTAGAGCAGCGACTCGTACTCCTCGATGGCGTCAAACACGTCGGCAACGTACAGGAAGGCGGCTTTCTCAAGTCCGATATCCACGAATGCGGCCTGCATGCCGGGAAGAACCCGGATCACGCGCCCCTTGTAGATGTTGCCGATGATACCCTTTTCACGGGTCCGCTCGATGTGCAGTTCGGCAATGGTGCCGTTCTCGATCAGCGCGATGCGCGTTTCATGGGAAGCGGCATTTATAACCAGTTCTGTTGCCATGTCAAAACCCCTTGCAATCAAATATACCTAAAATTGTATCGATTACGCGGAGAAGATCACTTCCAGCTTCTCAACGCGAATATCATCAGCATGCAAGTTCTCATCGCCGGTAATGGCGCGACAGATTTCCACCGCCTTGCCCCTGCGGCTTACCAGGTGTAACGTGGAGCCATCGCTAGTCAACTCCGTGACCGCAGCGCGCAGATCAATGCTCTGGACCTCACCCTTCTTTTTGCGTTGAATGACAAATTCATCGCGAAGCAGAAAGTCTGCACAGAGCCCGGCCAGCCCGGGTGACCATTCCTGTGCCAGGGTTATGCGGTAGCGGGTCCTGTCGATCAGGACGGAAAGCGAGGGCGACTTGGTGTCGGTCGGGACGGCCTCAAGAATCCGAAGGCCCCTTGGCAGCGCCCGGTTGAGACGTTGCATGATTTCATCGGCCGGGACACCGGGGGCTACAAACATATCCATATATTCCGCCACCGACTCTACGCCAACGGAGGTTGCCGTGGCAAAGGAGAAACGGGGGTGGGGGTGAAAGCCCTGGGAGAAGAGGATCGGAACCTTGCCCCGGCTGACGGCGCGGGTGAACACGGTCAGCAGCTCCAAGTGGCTCAGGCAGCGCATGGCACCCTGCTTGGCGAAGCGCAGGCGGATACGGACGGCGTTTTCACTGCATGCGTCGCTTGGGAGCTGACCGCTGACTGGGGGTAGCGGAGCATCCTGGAAGAGCCGGTTCTTGATGGCGCTGAAATCGCAGACGCCGCAGGCGGAGCAGTCACCAAAACGGCAGTCTGTCGTGGCAGCCTCGGCCAGGGCCAGATCGCGCTCCTTGAGCAGGAATTCCCGCGTGACACCGCATTCCAGGTGCTGCCAGGGGAGCACTTCGTCCAGTTCCCGGCGACGCAGGTACCACTCCGGCTGGATATGGCACTCACGGAAGGCCTGCAGCCAGCGATCCAGCGAGAAGTGGTCGCCCCAGCCGTCGAAGCGGCAGCCCAGTTCAACGGCTCGTACCAACACGGTTGCCAGACGGCGGTCGCCACGGGCAAAAACCCCTTCCATAAAGGAGAGCGGAGCGTCCTGCCACTTGAAGTTCAGTTTGCGCTTCTTGAGGTCGCCGTGCAGCTGGTACTGCAGCTCCCTGATCTGGTCAATGGAGATCTGCGGCTCCCACTGAAAGGGGGTATGGGCCTTGGGAACAAAGCTGCCGACCGATACGCCCACCTCACCGGTTGTGCCGGCCCGCTTGGCCTGATCCTTGACCTGGCGGGCCAGGATGGAGATCTGCTCCACATCCTCGATGGTTTCACCCGGCAGCCCGATCATGAAATAGAGCTTGATGGAGTGCCATCCGGCCCGGTAGACGTTGAAGGCGGTTTCCAGCAGGTCGGCCTCGCTGATGCCCTTGTTGATGACCCTGCGCAGCCGCTCGCTGCCCGCCTCGGGCGCCAGGGTAAAACCGGTTTTGCGCACTTTTTTTATCTCGGTGATCAGGTCATCGGTCAGGGTGCCGACCCGCAGGGAGGGGAGTGATACCGCGATCCGTTCCTGGGCATAACGCTGCATCAGGTGGGTGATCAGTGGCGAGACACAGGAGTAGTCACCACTGGAGAGGGAGAGCAGTGAAACCTCATCATAGCCGGTTGCGGCCAGGGTTTTTTCCACCAGTTCCAGGATGGTGGCTGGGGAGCGCTCCCGCAGCGGTCGGTAGACGTAGCCGGCCTGGCAGAAGCGGCAACCGCGGGTGCAGCCTCGGGCGATCTCCACCGCTACCCGGTCATGCACCGTTTTCATGAAGGGCACCACCGGTTCCGTAGGGTAGGAGGCACTGTCCAGGTCATGCAGGAACCGGCGACGGACACTGGTCTGCGCTTTCAGGGCAGTGATCTCGGCGATGGTTCCGTCGCTGTTATACTGGGGTGTAAAAAAGGAGGGGATGTAGACACCCTCAATCTTTGCCAGACGTTCCAGCAGTGCTGGTCGACCCTCACCGGCATGCGTTGATGCCAGGACCGTCTGGGCAATTTCCACGATCGCCTCTTCGCCGTCTCCCAGCAGCACGGCGTCAAAAAAGGGTGCCAGCGGTTCCGGGTTATAGGCGCAGGGGCCGCCAGCCAGCAGCAGCGGATGGGATTCGTTGCGCTCAGCAGCCAAGAGCGGGATGCCGGCCAGCCGCATCATATTGAGGATGTTGCTGTAGGAGAGTTCGTACTGCAGGGTAAAGGCGACGATCTGGCACTCCCCAAGGGGGGTGGCTGTTTCCAGTGTGGCCAGGCTGGTGCCCTCCGCCTCCATCTGGCGCTCCATATCCGGCCAGGGCGCATAGACCCGTTCTGCGGCAACGTTGTCCATCTGGTTAAGGATCTGGTAGAGTATGCGCAGCCCCAGGTGGCTCATGCCGACTTCATAGACATCGGGAAAGGCCAGGGCGATGCGCAGCTTGGCCGCATCCTTGCGAACGGAGCCCATTTCGTCGCCCATGTAGCGGGCCGGTTTTTCAACAGCGAGAAGATTCATCGTATGGTGGGTATTCCTTTATGGGCTACTGCGCAATAACAAAAAACCACGGACCGGATCGTGGAATACTGAAAAAATGGATGTGGAAGTTTTCTCTCGTTCCAGGGAGTCAATTCGGCGTTGACGCTGTTGTAATAAAACAGGAGGTTTCGGAATGTATCAAAACAGGGGTAATAATGGCAAGGAAATACCCTGATTTTTTTCTTGCATAAGCCCAGAACGGGTGGTATAAGCGTAATTCCATTGCCGAAGTGGCGGAATTGGTAGACGCGCAAGATTCAGGTTCTTGTGAGGGATTCCTCGTGCTGGTTCGATTCCAGTCTTCGGCACCAAGTTACAAAAGCAGCTGAAATCATTATAGGTTTTGGCCGAAATCAAGGCGCTACACAGAACGCTACACACGGAGCGGGACGTGAGCGCCTTCTTTTTACCTAATAATATGCACATAAGATACAATTCCTATCACTATCGTAGGCGTATACCTGCTGACCTAGTAGACCTCTTCGGTAAAAAAGAGGCCACTAAGTCACTTCATACGAAGAAACCTGTTGATGCTGTCAGGATGAAGAACCGTCTTGATGGTCTTCTTGAACAATTATTCCAAGCCTGCCGCTTGGAAGCTATCTCATCTGAATCTGCTATATCTCGTCTACAAGCCATCCTGCAAGGCAGACCTCAACCAACAATAATATCACCTGATTCACCAACAGCCCAAGTTGCTCCTATTACCATCATATCCTCAAGACGAAGAGGTAAGCGTCTTTCTGATGCTGTTGAAGCATATATCCATGAGCATCAAAATGGTTGGACCACGAAGACTGCAAAAGAGTTTAGCAGCATATATGACAAGATGATTATGGGTCTTTCCGACCCATGGCTACAAGATATTGACCGACCCTCCCTTGTGGAATATCGGGATAAGCTAACGCTTGAAGGTAAGCATGTCAAGACCGTCAACAAATATCTTCAAATGCTTTCAACTGTTTTACGCCACGCAGGCAGGTTGAAATGGATAACCGGCAATCCTGCTGAAGGATTGGGTTTAAAAGATACCAGACGTGAAGACGAAATTAGAAAGGCATTCACCCTATCAGAAATAAATCAGATATTCCTTGCCCTTCAATCTGCCAAGAAGACCTTCTATGATTCTGATCGCCATGAACGCTACTGGCTGCCTCTTCTAGGCATGTATACCGGTGCAAGAGTTAATGAACTGGCCCAACTGACGATTGACGACATAAAAGAGGATAATGGCATTCCTGCTATCGTCATTTCAATTGGCGGTGATGATAGTAAACGTATAAAAAGTGAAAGCTCACGCCGTACCCTTCCGTTGCACAATGATCTTCTGACTCTTGGATTCCTTGTATATGTCAGGAGCATTAAGGAAAAAGGACATGATCGTATCTTTCCTGCTTTGAGGCTTGGACCTAACGGATACTCCCATTATTTTGTTTCTCACCATTTTTCGGGTAGCAAAGGTTGGCTGCATTCTACAATTCCGACTTTACCAGAAGGTGTCAGCTTTCATTGTTTCCGTCATACCGTGGCAACCATGCTAAAGAATGCCGAGGAGCCAGAGAGGCTTATTGAAGAGATACTTGGTCACAAGCATAGTTCTCTTGCTCTTGGCAGATATGGAAAACCATATGATTTAGATATCAAGGCTCGTGCTGTCAATAAAATACACTATAATCTGATTCCTGCATACAAAACTGTAACTGGTCAAGTTGAAATTGAAGATGATAATATCGTGGAAGTTGAATATGTAGTCTGTGGTGATTTTAACGTTCAGATTGACTCAGATGAGAGGAAGGCCCCGCTAGAAGTCCGACAGTACCTAAGACCTGACAAGCATGGATACAGCATATTCCATGGAGCCATCCCCTCTTTCCAACAAGATTAACAGGGTTCAAGTACCAATACAGCATCACTCAATTTCATCGGATTCAGGTGAGCATACCTCTGTGTGATTTGTATACTGCTATGCCCCAACCAATTACAAACCACATATAAGTCAATTCCTGCATTAACCAGCCTACTGGCACATGTATGCCTCAGAGCATGTAATAAAAACTCTGGATCATCCATAAACCCCATATGCTTACGTGACCAGTCCCATGCATTACCAGCTTGATGTTTGTCGATAGTGAATGGTTTAGCTGCACTGCCTATCTTCCTGCTCTGCAATATGGTCCTTACCCTCTCGGTCATAGGTATGCTCCTGGGTCTATCTCCTTTGTTGATCCAGATAGAAATCAGATTGGTTTCAAAATTGATGTCGTCATAGCGAAGATCCAACACCTCAGACAATCTGCAACCTGTATCAATCAGTACCTCTACCAAGTCAGCAACATCAGGAAAATAGTGTCTCCTGCTGTTATGCTTAGTGTTGCGTAACATGTTGACTACTGTGGACTCTTCTTCTCTGGATATGACTCGAATCCTACCACTACGCTCTTTCCGCAGCTTGATATAGTCAGTTGGCTGCTTAAGAGCCTTGAGCAATGTTTTCAATGCAGCAAGATACCTGTTGATCGTTGCCACTTCAATTTTGCTGGCCTCCAGGATCAGAATCATTTTGTGAACTGCATCTTCATTGATCTTTGCCAGGGGAATATTACCTATCAACTCGACCAATCGTAATGCTCTACGATGAGCACCATTGGCATCCTTGGTATTTTTCCATCGAGTATTGTAAACATGATCAACAGCATCAGACAGTAACATCTTTGCTGCCTTCTCCTGGGGTGACATTGATGCTTCGATCATTATCTTCTGCCTCTCCATTGCCTCTGCCTGCTTCGCCTCCTTCTTGGTAAATTTGCCAGTAGATTTGAACACACGGACACCGTTAATGGTGAAGTTCATATAGAAAACATTCTTATTGCCTCGTTTGTATACTGCCATGACGTACTCCTCTCGGATTCCAGGCACAAAAAAAGAGCCTAATGGCCCCTGTTGTCCTGAAAAGTTATGTTGTTGAATTGATTGTTGCTACTGGTGGGTGTTACTGGTGGTGGTAATTATCTGGATTGCTTGAAGGTGGTGTAACTGGTGGGGTTGATACTTGTATTGCTCAGGCTGGAGTAAACAATGCGATATATCTTTTCACCACATGCAGAACATATCACTGTCCATGCACTATCCCTGGCTGGTAAGAATAAATCCGTTTCTTTATCTGCTGTTCCATACCTGATACCGTGTGCAGCTTCATCTGGTTGAATTGTTTTATTGCAGCATTCGCACCTCATAACAGACCCCTTTCCACAAAGCTAAGATATTGTCCATCACCAATAATAATATGATCAAGAATCTTGATGCCCATGATCTCGCCTGCTTCCTTGAGTCTCCTGGTAATAGATATATCCTCACTGCTCGGAGTAGGATCTCCACTTGGGTGCTGATGTACACATATGATAGCTGCTGCATTAGAGATCAGTGCTGTCTGGAATACATGTCTTGGGTGAACTATGCTTTGATTGAGTGAGCCAATACTAACCAGGTCCATGCAAATGATCCGGTTCTTCCCGTCCAGGTGCAAAGTAAGAAATTGTTCTTTTGTCTCTTGCATAAGAAAAGTAAATGTATCGAACACCTGTGATGGGCTGGTGAATCTGGTTCCTGTTTTCAGGTAGTTGGTTATATCCTCCTTGACGGTCATGGTCTCGTATACAGCCTTGATTGTTCTGAGCTTGATGGTTCTCGGCTTAGCTGGTATGGTTTCTTCTCCAAATAGTGTTGTAATTGTCATGGCTTAGTCTCCTTAGTGAGTTAGACGCAAAAATAGGGCCTTAGAGCCCTTTTTGCTTATTATGCTTATGTTGGTATGGGTTAGTCAGATTAAACGGCTTAAATGAACATATAGGTGGTAGTGATGTGGATGGTGGTGCTGATGATATGTAAATTCGTCGAGTTATCCACTTTGTACATTATTATTTTTATCGCCGGAACGTATCAAAATAAGTACACTTTTCACTTAATGAACAAAATAGCTATTGACATGTAAAATCATATAGTTACACAAATTGCTTATTCATTATGCAAAACGAAAAAGCCTTCAATAATGCATTACATTTTTGTTGGTTATCCACAGTTTGAGCACTATTATCAACAGGCACTGTGGAAAGCCGTTCTATACCAGTACCTACAGCCCTGATGGTCCCCTTTTTGCACTCCAGACATGAATCATCTGGTGGGTAGTAATCCTCGTATTTCGCATTACATAATCTGCACTTAAATAATGGCATTATCCCTCTCCTTTCAAATTAGATAGTTGATCAGCTTGGTTGCTATTGTTCTGGGTGACATGTATTTCCACTTGGAACCCAGGGTCTCTGTGAACTGGTAATCCGAATGCAGGAATACAGTGTTGATAGGATCAGGCTCGTTGGGCAGGTAAGCATCAAGTCCAATGTAACCATGTCCTCTGTTGGTGGTCAGAACGTAGATTGCTATGCTTGATGTAAAAACATGTACGCTGTCACTGAGACCTGCATTGAGATGGTAACTGTTGCCTCGGTGTTCCAGGATCAATCCACCTGAATGTAACCCTGCTTCTGATGCTTCCTGAAATGTCATTCTTCTGATGCTTGGTAATATCGGTGTCATATTTGACCTCCACTAGTTAAATTAGTCAAACGGTTATGTTTGCCTTCGTAAAGTAAGCGATGGCTTTGTAGAGCTAATTTGGAGATTAAGTGCTGATAATATTGATGTGGTATTTGGGCTATTACTTAGGCAGCTGAGTCTGGGATTTGGGTTATTGATCTTGATACGTGAGGAAGGTGATATAATGTAATCGAGGTGATTAGCATGAAACTGCTAAGGAATAAGATTTGGAACTGGTGGGATTACTGTGAAATGGTGTTGTGTTGGTCAACCAATACTTTAATTTAAATTGTATTCACCTCCTTTAAAATAAGAAAAGGCACAGTCTGTATGACCATGCCTTACATTGCATTACAAATGTTTACCTATTCAGCCGTTAATTGTTTTCCTTCTTCTCAGACCAGCTAAGCCCATTAAGCCAGAACCAAGAAGCCATGCAGCAGCTGGAATTGGAGTGGTAGTTGGAGTAGCAGTTGCTACTGCATTGTTAAATACAGTATCGACAGCAGAGCCTGGAGGTGTCATATTATAGCTGTCATAAACATTTCCTCCATCATATGCTAACGTCACATAATACCCAGAAGTTGAAGTGTTAGTGCTTGCAGCGAGAATAATGTTTTGATTTACTGTATAATCAGTAACATTAAAAGGTTTATTGGGGTTGCTTGTTAGTTGATTGTCGTAGGTGGCATATGCACCACCATAACCCATGAAAGTGCTGATCCCACCCGTAGAAGTGGCTGTAGCAGGATAAGAAGCACCTTGGTGTAGTGGACCCAAAACAGATGTTAATGACCCCACAATAAATGTAGTACCATTGTACTCAGATCCTGATGACAATAAACTACCACCAGTTATGACATTCTGGTTGTTTGTGTTTAAAATACCTGACAGAATGAGCGTCCCATCTCCACTATTAAAGTTAAATGCATAATCTGCATATGCTTGGCTCCAGCTCATACAAACCAGAGTCAATACTAAAAAAACCAACTTTCTCATGTCTTTTCTCCCTTTCATCGTTTTGTGATTTATATAACTTATTAAATTGTCGTGAGCTTCATATGAGTTGAAAGTTGGAATATATTTTTTTATTTAGTAGCGTTGTCATGGTAGACATCACTTTAGCAACATTCTCCACTGTCAACAACATATATCCACTCAATATTTACTATCCAATTGCACCTCCTTTTACACCATGTATTAAAAACAACGACGTTTTCTGCTTTCCATACTTTAGCTATAAATTCAGCTTATTACTGACACTTCTAACACAAAAAGCCCACAAGTCTCCCTTAGTGGAGCAATTGTGGGCTTTCTGGTGCCTTTTTACAGGTCAGACAAGTACCCTTTTGACAGGCAGTCAAGTCTCTCATTAAAACAAGTAACGCACATATCCTAACCTTCGTCACAATTTTAATTACAATAAAGAATTATTAAAATAAAGCATAATTTACTATTTACCAAACATGTTACATGGTCGATACGAGTTTGCAATAATAGAACCATGCACATCACTTAAGATAGTGCTTGTTCTGCAAGCAATTGCTTTTAATGTCGTGTATAATTATTTGGTTACGATATTATTGAGGATGTGGGTATTGGTCTGGTCCCAGGATTCTTGAATGTGTTTTGAACTCGACTCAGCTACACCTATTGTCACAACCATCGTGAAAACCATTGCCCAACAATGAGTTCTGTATAGTGGTATGATATTAGAGGGTGATTAATATGAAATGGATTCGTACAAGATTATGGAAGTGGACTGATATAGCTTTAGTCAAATGGAGCGCAGTTCTATTTGGAATGATTGTGGGAGCGTACCTATCAGATATTGTTAAGCAATATGCGATTGTGCTGATACTGGTAGCCTGCCTCCTAGCCATTAAGCCCTTGATATACTTCTTCAAGGACAGCGAGTAAGGCTATTCCTCGTGGTTGTCTGGCTTAACATTGAGGATATAGTCACTGGCCTTCTGTGCCTGGGCTGCTGCATGGATCAATTGAATCCTGATAAGAGTATAGTTTGAGTAATTGGTGTGATCTAGATCACCATTTTACCTCCACTAAATGACGATAATGAAATAATCTCTATTGGCTCGGCCTTTATCTCAATGTTGTATATATGACTAATATTGTTGAATAACTTCATGGACAACAGACATGAAACTGCATAGAACTAATTATAAACCCAGTTTAATGACTAATTGCTTTAAATGGTTATGTTTTATAATAATTATTATTGCTGGAGCACATAATATTGAGCTTGTTAAACAATATTATCTGTTCATCATCTTGGCGGCTCTTATCTTGTTATTAGCTAGATGACTACAAAGATTGGCTATTCTTGCTGGAATTCTTGGTTGGAGGTATTAAGGATATAGTCACTGGCCTTCTGTGCCTGGGCTGCTGCATGGATGAGCAATGTCTTGTCATTCTTGAGAGCTTTGAGCCATCCCTGGATATATGCTGCACTATTGTTGATGGTAATATTCTCAATACCGCAATGACCACAAAGGAATGCTGCTGAACATTCTGCCACCAGTTCCTCTTTGCTATACTCGTGAGATCCAAAGTAAGAAGGTTCCAGTATGCTCTTACGGGCAAGCCTGTTACTGTGGCCGGTAGCGTGACTAAGCTCATGGAATAATGTGGAATAGTATTCTTCTGATGATAGGAAGGTATGTTGATGAGGGAGTTTAATGTAATCGAGGGTGGGACTGTAGCAAGCTCTGTTACCTCCATATTGGATATCTGGCCTTAGTGGCATATTGGCAATGATCTCTTCTGCCCTGGCTATAGGATTAAATACATTATGTGCCTCTCCTGCTGGTGGGTGTGTGATGCCTTCAGTCTGTTCAATGTTGAACACAGAATAATACCGGAGCAATGGTATCTTGCCGGTATCATCATCGGAATCACTTTTGTCAAGCCACTTCCAGAATATAACTGGTGTGCTCTTTGATCCCTTGATTATGTGACCTCCCTTGTCCTGGCACTGCTTGAAGGTAAGCCAGTACGTAGAGCTATACTGTTGACATGCCAGCAGGAATATATTGATTCCTCTGTATTCCTTCATACTGACAATGTTCTTCGGGTAATTGCTCTGGGCGTTCCATGGTTTCCTCCAGGGGATTGTTCCATTCTCCAGTAGATCCATAATACGATTGTTGATTACCTCATAGACGTTCATACATATACTCCTTCTGGTGGCTTACTAATTGTCCAGCTTCTTCGATTGGCTGGAGCTTGAAGCCTTTGATGCAATAAAAATAAAAAAGGCCACACCCCTTGTTAGGGACATGGCCTTGTGTGTTCATTCATTTTTATTTATATGGAAAATGAACTTAGGGATTGCAATATATGCAAATCAACCCCTATCTATCTGTTATAATACCCTATGGGCTTGTGTCACACTTGATGTTTTGTATTCATTAGATAATTTAATAGTCATTCAGAAGATATCGAACGAATCTTGTCTTTTATTTCTTCAATTCGAAGCTGTTTTTCGGACATGAACTCTTTGATTAACATATCTCCAGATTGATTATCATTGAGAAATGATATGTACCCTTCAATACGTTTGTTAAGAATATCAATTATATTATTATACATTATAACTGCAGAGTGGTTATCGCCAATATTTACATACAACTCAGCAAGACTATTATATAATGCCTCTAGGCCTCCAACATTTGTTTCATACTCTATAGCCTTTTTATAATAATAAATCGCCTGATTGTACTCTTCGCAATCTATCTTATGCAAAGCCATCTTTTGATAATATGGAGAGTAATTTGGGTCAATATCAATAATGCGACCTAAATCATTCGCTATTTGGCCACAACTCATAATTGAACGTCCGTAATTCGCACGCATTGACAATAATGATATCTCAATTATTGGTGTAGGACTATACATCAGGCCAATGGTGCAATAGTTTATAATTTGATTTACTGATTTTATGTCTTTCGCTCTACCTATATAATTAGCTTGATATTCAACCAAATTTGCAAGTAAGTAATAGGCTATGGGCTGATCTTTCTTTATTTTTAATGATTTGTTGATATCACTGATAGCATCTAGCTTACTGTTTTTTTGCCCATAGACTATCGCACATAAACTGTAGTATCCTCTAATCAAATATATCCTAAAATCATTTGGATATTTCTTAACTATTATATCATAAGTACTTTTAGATGTTTTTGTAGGTTTGCTAATAAGATACTTATCGCAAATAATGGATTTATATTCATACTCAATAAACTTAGCATAGTTCTTTTTAGTTAAATTGATGTCTGCCAGTTCTTTATAAGAATCACAATCATTGCTAGCAAGTGAAATAATACTGATAAGATCAGACTCATATTCAGAATATTTTTTAAGTGATTTATAAACATTAGCTCTTTCTCTAAAGGCATCAATGAACTTATTGTCAATACTTATCATCTTAGACAAATAATCAATAAGAATATTTTCCGCAGTACCATTATTTCTAAGTCTATAATATTCCTGCATCATGTCAGATAATTTAATGCGATCAACAATATTGTTATATTTAATCTGTTTATCCTTTTGAGTGCTTCCAAGATCGTTTTTGACAGCATCAAGCTCTTTGGTAAGAGTCACTATTCGTTTCTGAGCAGCTTCCAGGCCTGCTTTGTTTTTTGAGTCAGCACTAATAATATCTATTGTTTTCTGAACAACAGAAGGATCAGCATCTACCTTAGCTTTAAGCCAATACTTATGGCCATCCCACTTTTCATCCAATACTACAGCAGACACTATACCAGCAGTAATAGACGTTATTTGGTCCTTAGTCAGTTGAGAATTTACCACCTCTGTGTGACTAACCAAGAATACACCAAGCTCTTCCAGCAGCAATCTCTTAACCTGCTCCGTGGCATTAATTCTACTGGTGACCTTACTATCAAGCTCGCTGGCCTCATATGTATATTCCTTAGTGAATGTTTTTACTTCAGCAAAGGCTGACAAAGTATGTAAAGCTAAGCATATAGTTATAAGTAAAGTTTGTATCAACATCATAAACCCTCAGGGGTGAGACCGTGTTTAAATGATTTTCATCTTTTGATATGTATTCTGATCTGGATGAGTCATTTAAAATTTAACTAAAAAAAGATATTATAAGTCAGTTATTTCAATACCCGTCTCTTTAAATGATCAAGCACCTGAGCCTTGTCAATGTTAAGATTATCTATAATCCGGTTGTAATCAACGCTATCAAAAGATCTATTAGTAGAATAATGATTTATCTGTCTATCTATATCGGCCAGGCATTTCTTGAAGTAAATAATAGCATTGCTCCTGTCATCCATCATTAGATAAATATTTGCTATGTAAGCATAAATTTCAGACAAGTCTGAACTTTCAGATTTCAATTTCAGTACTGTTATCAGACAATTCTTTTTTCATATAAAGTGCATGTGCTAATTTGTTTCTGCTCTCAATGATTTTATCAGCCATCACTTTAAATTGTTTATTTCCAGTATACTTTGCATATTGTTCTAATAACTTACCTAATGCCATCCTATCAAGATGTTTACCCTCAACAGGATACTTCATATATCCAGTGACTGTATTTTGAATTAGTAATTCAAACTGCTTGACAGCTACACGCAGTGTGAATTCTAAATATTGAAAGTTAACCATTGAATCTCGTAGTTTCGTGTCCACAATTAAATTCTCCACTCAATTTAATGCAAGTGTATTTGACTGACAGTAACTTTATAGTAAAGCACTTTTTATAAGTACTTTTTATTGCTTGATATATGGGCCATTAGATATCGAGCTGTTAGCTCTAGTATGTTGGGCATATGAATTACATCGTCTATTTAGTGTTACTATCATATATTATAATTACAAACATTATTTAATTACGTTCTAAAATTTATAGATATGGGTTTTTAATCTATATCGTCAATACTCCTTCACCTGCTGAAAGCTCATTACATCGGATATTAATCGTATCGATAAGACACGTTACTGGGTCTCTTTCACGTAAATCTACTTCAAGCCAGTATCGTTTAGGTAATGATATTAATGGTATTAGCTTTTGACTTCGCCCTGGAGGTTTGAGGGAGACCTGTAGTTCGTCTTGCTCAATAATAAATATTAAGTCAATTCTACCCATTCCATTTTTGTGATCAATATCAAATGTTTTAAATTTATCTCTAAGACAATATCCGCTTGAGGTTTTCTGAAAAAATGGATTAAATATGTGTTTGTCAACTATTACTGCAGGGATGACAACTATATTTTTAGAAGCACGTGAGAAATATATAATAGCTTTTTTCGTTACTATACCATCAGTCCATGAATGCCTTGATAATGTGTAATCAACACCTGCACCATTTAATTGTTGATTGTTCTGCCTGTAAACAGTATTAGTTCTTTCTCGGATAAGATATGTATATTTTCTCTTCATAATATCAGATAAGATACTTATGCTGCCTTGCGTTTCGGTTTTGTTTGATATATTATTTTTATCTACAGCAACTATTTCTTCCTGTTTATCTTTTTCTTTGAACTGACCTAATAGCTCAACGTCATTTTTATTTACCAAATAAGCAATTAATTCTGGGATAGGAATTTCTTTCCATTCAAAGCCATGGTGATCAAGTGAGTTCCTCAAGTTAGGAGGAACTCGGTTTCCTATTAGCATCACACGGACATTTGGATTATCAGTTGAAACAAAATAGCCTTCATAATCTAATAGCTGTGCAACATGTTCCCGCTTAATTGTTCCTTTTTTCAACTCGACAATTAATTTTTGTCCGAATCTATCTTTAAATAATAAATCAACATATTTCCCTCCAACGCTGACTTGGCGGCCATCAAATTTTAAACCTTCTTCAATTAGCTCTGGATATCGATGTAATACATTTTCAAAATGTTTTTCTAGCACTTTTAGACCTCCATATCAGACCAAAAGCGTAATTGGACAACGAGACAAGCTACATGAATGAAACCATTTATTAAGCGTCCATATCTGCTCTGTGAGCAGTTATTTCTGCAGGTGAATAGTTAACAAATTTTGGTTTGCATTCTTTCAACAAGATCAGTCTTAGTCATGTGAAGTTCTTGAGGAGGTATGTTCAAAATCTTATAAACATAGCATGATTCCCTAATAATATGAAGTAATTTAATGTGTTGCGAAGAGCTAACGTTTGGGGCATTACGGTTTACAGGGTTTCTCGTGGTGATGGCTGATATGGAACTATCATTCATATGCTGCTTTCACTATATTTTATCCAGATATCCTGAGTCTGTCTTTCGGGTAAAGGCGGCTTACGTTAAATTTACATCATGAATATTGATCACGGCTCTCAAATTTGCTCTGTAACGTGATTTCAGCATTCAGTCAATACTCAAGGCTGCCCTGGCCTTGCTGAGCCTTCAAATCGAGTGTTCGTTCAGGCAAGATCTAACTGCTTGAAAAACAATATAAAATGCAATTGACGATACCCACTTTTTCTGTCGAAATGATGCAAGCGGTCGCTCTGAACGATTACGCCAGAGTTCCGAAATCACAATTTTGACACATGTGTTCCTCGCTAAATCAAGTGGTTACGGCCGATCTGTTCCAGTAATGAGGAGTAGTGTCTGAGTTGTCTGTGCTGAGTCTGGACTGTGGCTGGAGAGTGCTGAGTGGACTAGCCCTGCCTCAGAGCAGGGCTTACTAGTATACTAGCTTGGTTACTGTATTATACTGAGTGATGTTATATTATCTAATACCTTATGCTCTATCTTGATCTTACCAAGGAATATCCTGTTACCAGCCTTTATCTTAGCTAATCGTTTAGCATGATGACATACATTAGAGCAGTTAGCATTTATTGTTTTAGCTTTAATTTTAATAACCGGATATTCTACAACTGGCATCTTACCAGCATGGTTAATTTGTTGGGCTAGTACAGGGTTCAGCTCAGGTATTAGGGTTGCGCTATAAGCACTATATGCTTTTTGATATTGCTGTAATGAGTGCCTAGCTTGTGGGTGTATAGATTCATATATTGTATTACACTTTAGTGCTGAGTTAATGTAATCAGTATACAATCTCTTCATTTTGTCATAGACAAAATCCTTATATTTTGCCTGACATATAACTGAATCGTGTATAGTCAGTATTGGTATATCTTGTTTTGAATAATGCTCAATTAATGATTCTATTACTTTAGAATCATGATATTGTAGAATGCTACCATATCCTTGAGCTATATATTCTTTTATTTGATCATGCTTTTGTTTCAGCAGTTCTAGCTTGTCATCGACCTGCTTATGTTTTTTAAGCTTGTATTTATGCTTAGTCTTATTATCTCTTGCTTCTTTAAATACAGCTTTAGCTGTACTTTGATTAGTATTTACATTTAAGGCTGTTAGCAGGATAAGTTTGTTCAGCTCTCTATCTGGATCGTTATCAATTAATTCGTATGCATCAGTTTTAAGCTCTGGAAAGTTAAGCCCTTTAAGTGCATATAGTAAATGAATATGTATTCCTGAATAGTCTATCTCAGCTGTTGGTTCACCATTTATTGTTATGTATTTCCTGACTATACTTGGACATCCAATCCACCATGCTCCATAGAACCGGCCACCTTCTTTGAAGCTACCATTGTTGAACACTCTGTAGACCTGCTTAGCTCCAAGATTGATAGTGTACTTGGTTTTATCTTTAGCATGTAATAGGCGATCAAGAATTGTATCCTTATCTGACTGGGACATACAATCAACATCAACATCTATATGTGTTCTTTCAAGTAATCGGTTGTATCGCTCAATTCCTTTTCTCATATTAACAATTCTGGGTTTATCTAGATAATCAATCAGTGGCTTAATTTTCTTAGTAACCTCGTTGTCTTTGAAGAGATATGTCACATTCTCTTCTTTACCTCTCAGTATAATAGTCTCAGCAGGCTTAAACACTGTAATCATATCAGGGTTAAAATTGTATTCTTTCCATAAAGAGATAAGTGATTCATTGGCCTTCATCCTTGACAAATATCCATATGCACTACCTTCGTCATCTCTAAATTGACCACCTGGATTGTTTTCGATATGACCTTTACTTGCCAGATAGTCAACGCAGCCCACAAAGAATGTATATGATATATGTGGGTTTTTGTTGTATCGGTTTTCACTAATACCTTTGATAAGACCGATTTTAAAATCATACTTGTTCTTGGTTCTAAAGTACGCAATATATTGATCTTTGTCAGTTAAATGTGAATGATATAGCTCCATTATCAACGTCTTCATATTGTACTTGTAGCCAGATGATTTTTTAATTGAAAGCTCAGATTGCATGCCAGCTACCAGAATATCTACCAGCTTGTTGACTTCTTTCGCTATGCTCCAGCGATTATGGTTTACGATTCTGGAATTTCTATATGCAGAATAGATTTCGTACATAAACTATCACTCCCATAAAGAATTAAGCCCTGTGAGCAATCACAGGGCTTTCACTATCATTCCAAGCCAACTATTTTTTTGATAGAGTCTTTCCACTCCACCTTGTCATGGTCCTCTAGCCATTCGTAGAGCTTAAAGATCTCTTTATCTGACTGGCATACTTTGATGTTGGCTACCCGCCTACAATTCTCAGCAACAGTCATATCAACCCGAGTATCTGGACTGTTCATCTTACCAATCCAAATCTTTTCGGTAACGTATGGCTCTACCTGTTCATATGTAACAATGGCATCTCTGACACCTAGCAAAATTGGTTCCATGCTAACGCTTGTCGTATACCCTTGATCATAGGCATACCTTAAAGCATCCAACCTCTCAGATGGTTTTGGTGCTCCTGGTTCCCAGAAAGAGCATATTTTTTCATCCATGCTGCCAATAGTGATCCGCAGTATTATCTTGTCCTGATAGTCAGTGAATTTAGCACATATGGCTTTGATACATTCCAAGTGTGCTTTGGTGACAATTACAACATCTCTACCGGCAACCAACATTTGCTCGATTGCATCCAGTGAAGAATCAAGATAATAGGATGAAATGTCGTGTGCAGTGGGAAACATTATCACACCAGCTTTAGTGGGTATGTTACGGGGAGTCAGCTTTTCATTTAGCCACTCAGCACGAGTTTTAATGTAACCTTTCGATAGAGCATATGATGCTGCATAACAGTACAGGCAAGCATGAGAGCAACCTGATCCAATATTGTGGCTAACATCTGACCATTCCCTTGTCCCTGTACAGCTTGTTTTGATAGCTATTTTTTTCATATGATTTTTCCTCTTCATTTCGTTAGATGTTTTTTCATGTGATATTTATATGAGGGGGAGTGGTACCTCCCCCGATATGTCTATTCAGTTGTAGGGTAAAGACCTGGTTGGGATTATGCTGCTTTCTTTTTGGCTGCTTTCTGAGCCAGTTTCTTCTCAAAGTTTTTCTGTGCTAATGCATGAATCTGTTCCTCGGTAGGTATGACAGCTGGTACGCCTGTATCGAAGGACAAATCAGCTGCCTCGGATTTAAGAGTGTTCTTGGCATGGATGTAGCACTGCTGATAGGACCGGTCATCACTGACTGGAACTTTCAGAGCATTCCTGAGAACAACAACACGATTGTCCTTGGTAAAAAAGTCTGGGTTGGACATTGTAGCGTTGAAGATTGCTGTCAGCTCTGCTACCACATCAGCAGGGATTACAGAGTCAGGAGTTGGGTCCTGGTCTGCTGCTTCCTCTTCCAGTTCTGCCTGGCTGTCGGTGTTCTGGTTTGTGGCTGGTGAAATTTGAACTTGGGCCAAGGGTGCATGTGCTTCTGCAATCTCTTCTGCAGTGGGGGTGGACTGTTGTGCTGCGGTTTCCTGCGTGACGTTCTTTTCCATTGGTACTTCCTCCATGTGGTATGTTCAAACCAGTATCCCTGGCTTGTGTGTCACCAACATAGACAAGATGGAAAATTGACGATATGTGAGAGGTATTGGTTTTTGCTTTTTACACGAAGAAGGGGTTTGAAGGGGGTATGGGATATTTAGTAGGGGAAGGTACCTTTGCTTGCGCTGGCAATCAATCGGTTCGCCTCGGCAAGAAATGTATCCAGCTTGTGGGTTGCGTTAGACATATCGTCAATGTTGAATTGATACGTTTTAGAAATTGGTGATTTTACCAGTTCTCTGATTGCTTCAGCTTTCCCTAGCCCCTTAACATGGCAAAGCGTGTACGCCTCATGACACGCAGACCAGAAAAGCAGTTTTTCCTTCCAAGCATCTTCATTGCCGATAACGGCTTCGTGAAAGACAAGGAACGACCCTATCCCCTTGCACTCTTCAACCATATTAGATATGGCAATTTTGTATAGTGATTTAACTGCAATCTCCAGTGAGTCGCAATAACTCCTTATTTTATCAATATTTTCCACCAATGGCATTGTCATATTTACTTCGTATTTGAACTTTACCTTTTCAAGCTTATCAAGTTCCTCGCATATAACCTTATAGATATCTTTATGTTTGCTAATGTACGATCTGTACTGCAACAATAGATTCACATCAACATCTTCAATCTGTAGATAAAACTTCCTCTGGAATTTTAATATGTTTTGCAACAGCAGATAATCTGGATTAAACGATTTACCTTTTTTAACCTTGCCTCGAATCAAGCTAATCGCATCTATCATACAGGCCGGTGTCAGATCAATTTCTTCATATTCATCTGGCATGGCATGAACCAGAATATGCTTAACCCTATCAGCTATATTCCTGACGGTATCTTTGCTTCTACTTTTTTCCTTTATTTGCTCTAGCACTAAATCGAACATTTCCATATAGCATTCCTATGTGTCAATTTCGGACAACGGATTTGATATCTGTAGGTTGAATTCTATTATGTTATAGTATCAGCTAGTTACATAATCAAAACAAATGTTGACGCAGATATAGACGCAAAAGCTGACGCATTCTTGAAACCTTTACCACATGTAACCAGCAGTAACAACTGATGATTTTAGGTATTAAAAGGACTCGGTCTGGAAAGTAAGGATCGTCTTCTTGATCGTTACTTGGAAGAGCGAAACATGGAAGCAGATTGGCTCAGGAAGGGTGACAAGATGTGTAGAGTAGGGTGATTATGCCTTGAAGAGCTAAAGCCTCTTATGGTTCGGGAAAAGTGATGCCGGGGTCAAGGATATGAGCAAATCAAGTCTCATATATGAATAGCTCTACCTGGCCTAATATATAAAAATGAAATCTCATTGGGAATCTGCTTATCATACTGTCTGTCTATCTGCCGATATAACCACATGACCATACCACCATGTACCTCTTAGTTTTTTTGGCGAGATTGAGATTGAACGGACGTGAAGGATATTCTAGATGTAAATGTGGTACTATTCGTTTTTTATCAAGATCACTCTATATCTCAGCATTCAATAAATTTCTTATTTGTACTTTTAAAACCTGACAATATCATCTGATATCAATATGATAACCATGTATATTAAACACGTATAATGCGCGCATACGTTATAGTCGTTTGAGTTTGTGGCACTGTGATTACAGCTTGCATGGGTCGATTATGCTTGCTTGATGGATGTATTTTACAGGTAACTCAACACCATATTACGTTACCATACTGACACGTATTGTTTACACAACCTTGACTTGTTCATTGGAAACATTTCTGTTTTATTAATTACTGCTAAACGACTTTACGTATAATATATTAATCTAGGTGCTTTGCTGATCTTGTGTGTTTGCCAAGACCGCTGAAGGGCTTTAATGTGTATATTATTTTAACATATTGTGGGCTTTCTTCTATTGTTATTTTAATGATCTAAAATGCAGATATAACTAGGAGGAATAGGAGAAGTGAAATGAAGAAGGTATTGGCATCTGTAGCAATGATGGGGTCAATTGCAATAGCTGGAATGGCTGAGGCGAGTCTGATAGCATTTGATTCGTTTCCAGGAAGCTGGAATGGACCAGTCGATAACCTGATTGACTCTGGATTCTTGATAAGCGGAAATTCTCAAGGTTATTGGATAGCTGATGGTCCAAATTTTTGTATGCCCGAAGGTCCAGGCAATGGCACTCATTATTTAATGACACAAAACGGCGATGTGCCTATTTCAGTTTCATCAGTTTCTGGACATCCATTTAATTTGTATTCGTTCCAGTATGCGGAACAGCAAATAAATAATTATTACGCTCCCTATGTTACAGTCACGGGTCATTTATTGGGGGGAAATACCGTTAGAGCCACATTTTTACTTGATGGGATAAATGACGGTTCAGGTCCTTTAGCTGATTTTCAAACAGGTATTTTGCCCGATTCATTTCATAATCTTATTTCTGTCGATTTTGTTGCTCCTAACTACCTTCGTTATTCTCTTGATAATATTTCAGTCGATGCAACCCCCACCCCCATCCCTGCCGCTGTTTGGCTGTTTGCATCAGGCTTAATGGGTATGATTGGACTGCGTAGGAAAAAAGCATAAATTACTCCAAGTGCAGATTTAAACGATAATCAGGAAGGTGTCCGGAGATGGTGAAATTGATAATTAAATATGGGATATTGGTACTAGTGGCTGCCGCATTTAGCAAGCCTATAGAGTCAAAAGCAAGTATGGTTGTAGATTACTTCGGTGGAATAGGAACATATACTAAACAATCTCCAGTAGCAACTGATATACAGATTATAATAATAGGAAAATTTAGTTATGATTTGAATACCAGAAACGAATATTTTAGTGTTGGTTACTATGATCTATACAAAAATCCTATAACAAGTATTTCTGATTCAGATATTAGATACAGTGGAGGGATTAATTTTGATTATACTAACTCGAATAATTATCTATATGGTGCAATGGAAGCTTTTGGCACAGGCTCAGTTTATTCTTTGTACAGAAATAGTAATATAGGTTACTCCGGTTTAACATTGATTAATAATTATGGATATTCTGAATATTTGACTTCTAATACATTAACTTTTAGCTCAAAGCCTGTAGATATAAATAAATATGCTCAAGCTCCAATACCGCCATCATTTGTTCTAATGGGTTCTGGTGTAGTGGGTCTTTTCGGATTTAGGAGAAAGAAGGCATAAATAAATCAAATAACAGACATGAGAGATAATTAGAAAGGTGTCTTATCCACATAGGCACCTCTTTTTATATCAGAATACTTCCAATCTAACTTGTTGTGTAATCCCACAACCCAAATTACACTCTCAGCAATAATTGTAAAAATGAATTGTAGAATATGCAGTTGTTTTCGCTATGTGGGTCTTGTATATGGAATCACATTGACAATTTGTCCGAGATCGGTTATTGTGGCCACACAAAACGTTACACAGTAGCGTCTTGATGCTTGATTAACTTGTTGAAATTGCTGAAAAAACACAGATTCCAGTCTTCGGCACCAAAAATGAATTAAGGCCCCGTGATTTTTTCACGGGGCCTTTTTCATTTTTGGGGAATGATAGAGGAGGAATACAATGCGCAACGTAATCGTTAATACTGGAACAACCGGAGAATATTTCGCACGTGTACGCGAGATTGCCAAGCAGATCGATCACAGCGATGTTCCAAAACCGGAGTTCACCCTGACCTTCGAAGACCCTGCGGATATGTTTGTCGTCATGACGCCGGCCCGACTGGAACTTTTCCGTGCAGCCAAGGCTGATCAGCCTCAATAACTGCAATCGCACAGCGTCTGCATCGCGACAGAAACACGGTCAGGAAGGACGTTGATATCCTGGTTGCAGCCGGCATACTCAATATCGAAGTTCCTCTTCCAGGGCATGGCAGGCAGAAATTTGTTCTGGCAACAGCTGACAAGATTCAGCGCAGGCTGTGGTGGCTTGATCATCAGCCTCATCAAAACCAGCATACGATAAATAAGGTATCGGCGGCGAACAGTACCTCGTTGTAAATTCAGGGGGCGAATCGGGAAGGTGACTTTCTCGCGGTGGCAAATAGCCATCGGCCTCGGCAGCGAAAGCTGACCGTCTGGCAATCTAAAGCGTGGCGAACCGATGTGGTACAGGAAGAACATTGAGAGAGTTGATTTGTCTGAAACTTATGGTATCGATGAATGCCCCCATATAAAGGAGGTTTTTCTTTTCTTGTAGTGTGCGGATCTTTACAATAATGGACTCATCTGCCCGGCAGAGCACTCTCAAAAACTCGTATCCTTTCTTATAATGTATAGTTTTTTTGAAATGGTTGACTCTCTTAAAGCAAATCGATTGCTCCAGCCCCCGGTTTGTTTCTTTCTTCTTCTAGTCCCCACATGAGTTCGCAGCTGTAACATCGCCCCATCCCAATCAGAGTCGTTTTTTTGGAATTAAAGCCGAGCCGGTCTGCGTCGGTTATTCGGCCTGGCATCGTGACGATCAGCGGTTCTGCAAAATAAAAAGAGCGCCATCGCGCACACTATAATTGCGCTGGAAGCCCGGCGCGAAAAGTGATGACCCGTGCCAATCGACCACATTCGGCTCTTTCGCGGTGCTGTGGCCAGCAGCGAACCCACTTGTGCCGGTCGTGTCACCGGCGCGGATGGGACGAGGGATAATCGGGAACGGATAGACTGGCCTGGTCGCGGATTCCTTTTGCGCAGCGGCAGACAGCGGCACACGCTTGCCACTCATGTCGCCACCCGGCAGACCTCCGCGTGGCGCTTTGTCTCGGTCAGGAATTTTGCCGGCGACCAATTGCCGCGGCGCATGCCCTTTCTCCGCCCAGGCCATCAACGGCGTCAGCGTGTCGATCTGCGCAAAGCCATCTCCCCCGCCGCAATGGCCGGTGCCTGGCAGCATGAACAGGCGGAGGAAAAGGTCCGTCTGTTCGGCGCCCATCTGCTGTTGAACGGCCTTGTAATAGGCGATCGAGGTCATCGGAGAAATAGAGGTGTCAGACCAGCCGTGCCAGAGAATCAGCTTGCCGCCGTGCTGCGAAAACGACGAAAGATCAGGATCCATAGCATCGTTGAGAGAGTGCAACTCACTCACAGCGGCAAAGGTTTTATCGTCAAACTTGAAATTGTTCACCAGCGCATCGTGCGCGGGTGACTGTGGGAAAATGACATAGCGGCGCATGGCTTCGCCGAGCATTGCACTCATAGCTCTGGCATTCGCTGAGGCTGGAATAAAATCCCACTGCAGCTCTGAACCCGGCAGAGGTCCGCCGACCAGGTAGGATTTTCCCATCGCATCCCTGGGGCCGTCATAGATGCGGCGTACGACCTGAGATTCAGCTGGGGTCAGGCACTTCTTGCTGTCCCTTGTACCCTTGGCGCATGCTATCCACTTGGTTTCGACCTTGCAGGCACGTGGATCGGACAACAGGCCATCGGTGATACCATCCAACTTGTCACAATGCGCAATCACCGCTGAATGCAAAAGCTCCAGCTTATCGGCCAGGAGGATTGGTGTACCATCCGGGCGCCGATTCGCCGCGATCACCCAAGCGTGATAGAAGCTGTTCTGCACCTGAAAGTTCATCGCCGGAGCGCCGGCTGAAACGCCGTCGAAATCGTCCGGGAAACGCTGCGCCTCGATCATCGCCTCGCGGCCACCGTCCGAGCAGCCGGTGAAATAGGAGTAGCGGGGGCCTTGACCGTAGAAGGTGCGGATCAACGCCTTGGCGACGAGGGCGGTTTCATGGTTGCTTCGATAGGCGAAGTCGATGCGTTTCTGCGGATCGGTGGCAAAGGAACCGATTGGTTCGCCCCGCTTTGTCGCCGTACCCATGTCAGTTGCTGCCACCACGAACTCTCCGTTTAACGCTGGCGCACAACTGCTCGCCTGGTCGAAAGAGACAGAAGTTGAGCCGCACAATCCGCCGCAACCACTCTGGAGATAGCGCTGGGTCCATTTTGAGAGCGGCAGGTGGACCTCAAAGTTGATCGTGGGGGCGATCGTTCCGGTCACCTTGCAGAACTGCCCGACCATCGTGTCTGTTACGCTGGCTGATACAATGGTGACCGCCGTGGTCGCAACACCATCGAGTGATGTCCGCATCAGAGCCGTGCAGTCAATTTGTGGTTTTACGGACCCCAGGTCCGCGCTGGCCAACGGAGAGGCCGCGAGGGCAGGGGAGAATGGCCCGAGCGCGAACGCAGCAGACAGGAGCGCAAAGGAAAGTAAGGGGACTGACTTCAGACAAAAATGAAACCTCATGAACCAATGTGCTTCCTGCATGATGGACGTCTCCAATACCAGTCGTTGATAGAAACATAACAATAACATAATAATGAGTAGGTTAATTATCCACATGTTTGTCTGGGAGGCGTATTCTTGCTTCTCCACGTTCTGCTTCAGTCGACAGCAATACTATATCTACCCGTCTGTTCTTCGCCCGGCTTTCAATTGAATTGTTATCGTTTGTGGGACGATATTCGCCATATCCTACTGCTGAGACTGATTGCGGTGAAAAACCGGCACTCTCCACCAGAAAGTGAACAACATTTGTTGCTCGTGCTGTTGACAGCTCCCAATTTGAGCGAAATTCGGAGGACTTGATCGGGACATTATCGGTGTGACCCTCGACACGAAAAGTATTGGCGTATTGATTCAGTGTATCTGAAATGGCAGACAGAACCTCTATGGATTCCTTTTTCAGGTGAGCGCTTCCCGAATCAAAGAATCCAGCTTCATTAAGGCTGACCACTACACCACGGTGCGTAATCTCAACACCGACCTTGCCGAGCATCCCTGCTTTCACGAGATATGCATCGATAGCGGTTTTAATTGAGCCGTAATCAGTACTCGAGGCGATTTTTCGTGACATGCCGTCACTCGTGCGCTTTTGGGCAACGACAGAAGGGAGTGTTTTCAAGTCAGGGATAATAGTGACTGCTCCTGACTGGATTACAATAGGCTTCCCACCTCCACCAGCCTGAGGCATACCAAAGGCACTCTGAATTGATTGCGTCACCTCCTCAGCCTTTTTCTTGTCCGCCTGACTCATGGCATACAAAACCACGAAAACCGCAAAAAGTAATGTCAGCAAGTCTCCGTATGAAACCAACCACCTTTCGTGGTTAGCGTGTTTTTCTGGTTCTCGTTTTAGCGCCATAGCTCACCAAGATGACCGGACTTCTCGAAACAAGATATTTTTGCTGCCATAAACAACCCAAAAAATAATGAATCAAGGGAAAGTTCATGGAGAGTCAATTGAGTTACTGTTTACAGCATCCCAGCAGGCTTCAACAATCCGGCAAATCGTGGGTTCATCCAGTTCAATAAATCCGAGGATGGTTTCTCTGGCAACTAACAGCAACGGGCCTACAAACAGAGCAAATAGTATTGATATGGGTAGTTTTTTCAGTGTCTGCTGTGATGCATCATTCTCGAACAGCTCTTTGAAAATATAAGAGCCACTTGCGGGATTGCCCAGCAGGTTGTCACGGCGGTAGGCAACTCCGAAAGGTGAATTGTGAAACTGTTCCAGGAAGCGAAAATCCTGCGGAAAAGCGATGAAATAACGCAAGATCTCCGCTCCGATATGGAGAAATCGCCCCTTGTGAGTTTTTTTCAATACATCGCCCTCGTTGAGGACGGCACGGATACGTTTTTCAATAGCGACATAAATCTCATGTATGAGCTCATCCTTGCTTTTGAAATAACAGTATATTGTTCCTGCTGCCACCCCGGCTCGCGCAGCGATCATAGACATGGGTGTTCTATGAAAACCCCGCTTGGCAATCAGCTCCAGAGCTGCGCTGACGATTTCGTGTTGTTTGTCCGGTCTCGACATACTGACCTCTCAAGGAATGAACAATTTTTTGTGAAGTCCTCCCTGCTTATATTGCCGGTGCCTGTCTCGAGGAGATAGGCTGCGTTAACTATCGTGATGGAGCCGCAACAGTTTCTCAGCGATGCACAAGCACCGGTATCGTCGAGTGCGTCAGTACCTTCTGGGTTTCGCTGCCGATCAACAATGCGTTGATGCCGCGCCGCCCATGGGATGCCATGAAAATCAGGTCACAGGCGCATCGATTGGCAGCTTCGATGATGGCTTCGTACGGCGCATCACTGGACAGCACCAGTTTGTCGCATTCAACCCCAGCATCTCTGGCAAGCTGTTCAGCCGCGTCCAGAATCCCATGGGCCACGCTCTCCACCTCTTTGTGAAACTGGCCTGGCATATCCGCACTCATAATGGCGCCTGTTCCGTAATACATCGTCGGAAAAGCCTGGACGACACACAAAAAGGTTATGCGAGCCCCCGCTTCCTTGGCAAAGGAGACCGCTCGGGTGACGGCCGCCTGGGAAAGCGGAGAACCATCGGTTGGAACAAGAATTTGTTTGAACATTGAAATTCTCCATCTGTTGATTGGCGCCGGGGCATGAAACGAGATGTAAGCTGGCGGCGAAGCCCCATGGATGTATTAAACCTGATATTAATGCCCGCCAGCTGACGGATCCACTACCCGCGTCGGTTTAGGCGCGAGCCAGATAACCGAAGCAGCGATGATAAAAGCGACACCGATAGACCACATCAACTGATTGGTGGCCAGCATGACTCCCTGGTTCGTAATCAGATAGTCGATGACCTGATCCGTGGCATCAGTTGTCACACCCGCGCTTTTGAGCATGGCTCGCACGCTCTGATCACTATCAGCAAGACCGACGAGTTCAGCATGATTGTATGTAATCTTGTTACTCCAGACAGTAGTCACCAGGGAGGTCGCAAACGCACCGGAAAGTGTACGCAGAAAGTTCATCAGGCCGGCGCCAGAGTCCATTTCACGCTCTTCAACACTGGCAATCGCTAATGCAGTCGTCGTCACAAAAAAAAACGGCAAGCCCAAGCCCATGGCCATCAACGGAATAGCCACATCCCAAAAACCCATATCGGTAGTGGCTACTGCACGCCACAGGGTCACCAGGCCCATCCAGACAACACCACCAAACACCAGTTTTCGGGGATCAACTTTCGTAGTCAAATGCGCTGCTATCGGTGCGACAAATATCGCCGTAACTCCGCTCCAGGCAGTAGCCAGACCTGCTTTCGTGGCTGTGTATCCCATGAAACTCTGTAGCCAGAGCGGAGTCAGGACACAGACACCAAAGAATGCAGCGTAGGCCAGGCTGATAGTCAGAACGCTGGCAGAGAATCCCCGGTGCCGGAAGACCTTGAGGTCAACCGCCGGGTGTTCTTCGTAAAACTCCCAGATAATGAAGGCAATAAAACCGATCGCAGCAATGATGGCCAGTATGACAATTTTGTTGGAGGCAAACCAGTCGAGGTCCTTGCCTTCATCTAACATGGTTTGCAGCGCCGCGACCCAGGTGACAAGCAGGCCCAGACCAACAAGATCAATAGGATTACGGGCTAATGGTTCGCTATAACGCTTGAGCAGTTTCCAGGCGAAGAAGGCGGAGATGCCGGCAATTGGCAGGTTGATATGGAAAACCCACGGCCAGCTGTATTCATCACACAGATATCCCCCGAGAATGGGACCAATCACCGGCGCCACGAGCGTAGTTATTGACCAGAGACCGATGGCCGCGGCTCCCTTTTCCTTAGGGAAGATGCGCATCAGCAGGGTTTGCGATAGGGGCATCAGCGGCCCGCCCGAAAAGCCCTGGAAGATACGGGCTACAACGAGCAAACCGAGTGAGTTGGACAAGCCACCAATGACAGAGAATACGCCAAACATGAACAGAGCCCCGACAAAGACTCGAACTGCGCCGAATCTCGCAGCCAGCCAACCGGTTAGCGGTACGGTAATAGCCTCGCCCACAGCGTAGGATGTAATTACCCACGTGCCCTGACTCGTTGTTGCCCCGAGATTTCCTGCTATGTTGGGTACAGCAACGTTAGCAATCGTCAAGTTGAGGACAGCGATGAAATTTGCCGCAGAGAGAACAATGGCGGCCACCCAGAGCATGCCGCCGGTAAGAGGCGCGTCGCTGGTGGTCATGACGGTTGGGCGTGCAGCTTGACTCATTTCCTTGATCTCCGCCTAGTTCCTGCCGCGCGTGTCAATTTTTACGTTCATGGAGAGGCCGACCTTGAGGGGGTTTTTCTTCAGTTCCGCCGGGTCGAGTTTGATGCGTACCGGGAGACGCTGCACGACCTTAATCCAGTTGCCGGTGGCGTTCTGCGCCGGAATGGCCGAGAAGGCAGCTCCCGACCCCCCTGAAAAGCCCTCCACGGCGCCATGGTAGGTCACCGATGTGCCGTATATATCGGCGTGGAGCGTGGCTGGCTGACCAACGCGAACTTTCTCCAGCTGCACTTCCTTGAAGTTGGCGTCAACGTGCATTTCCTGCACCGGAACTATGGCCAGCAAGGGTATTCCGACCTGCACGCGCTGGCCAAGCTGAACCTGGCGCTTGGCAACGATCCCGTCTACCGGCGCCCGTACCACGGTGCGCTCCAGGTCAACGGCAGCCTGATCGCGGCGGGCGCGAGCCAGGGCGACTTCCGGGTTGCCGTCCACGGTCGTGTTGGCAATAAGCGCCGCATTTGCTTCCCGTACGCCAAGGGCTGTGTTTCGGTTGGCTTTGGCTTGCGCAGCGCCGGCGCGGCTGGCGGCAAGGTTGGCTTTAGCGGCGGCAAAGGCATTCTGGGCGCGGGTCAGCTCGTCACCTGAGACCGAGCCGGACACCGACAGAGCTTCGCGGCGCTTGAGGTCGATTTTTGCCCGTTCAAAATCGGCCTCAGCGGAGTTTTGCTGGGCGGCTGAACGTTGTTGATCGGCTTCCCGCGCTACGATTTGTGCGCTCAGGCTGCTGTCGTTTGCCACGAAGCCCTTGACCCTTCGAAGAGCCCGTCCGAGATCGGCTTCTGCCTGGGCAAGGGCAAGCCTGGTGTCGGTCTGGTCGATTCTGACGAGAACATCACCTTTTTTAACGGTTTGAGTGTCGGTGACCAACACATCGCTGATGATGCCGCCGACCGACGACGTAACCTGGGCAATCTCAACGGCAGTATAGGCGTTGTCGGTTGAGACGAATTTTGAACAAAACAGAAACCAGTTTGCCGCAAAGCATAGGGCGGTAATGCAGACACTACCCGCGAGCGCAATCAGCATTTTTTTACGGCGCTTTTCCCTGTTCAGGAGGGGAGACATGGGCTGGTTTGTTTCCGACATAGTGATATCCTCGTGCAATTATGATTTGTTAGCCTGATATCCGCCGCCGAGGGCGCGCGTCAACGCGATATCCAGCAGGAATGCTTTGGCATGAAGAGTGGTCAGGTTCCGCTGTGTATTCAGGAGAATATCTTCAGCGAACAGCACTTCAATGTAGGTGGCAAGCCCTCCATCATAGCGGTCGCGGGCCACGCGATGGGCTTCACCAGCCGCTGAGACGGCTTGCTCGGCCTTGGCCAACTGTCCGCGCAAGGCCTTCTGACTGAGCAGGGTATTGGCCACATCCTGCAAAGCCCAGGTGACCGTGCGGTTATAGTTGGCGACCGCTTCCTCATAGTTTGCCACCGTTCCACGCAGCTCGCACCGCAGGCGGCCTCCGGTGAAAATCGGCAGCGTGATGGCTGGTCCAACACCACCGATACCCGAAGCGCTCTTGAGCAGCATGTTTAATCCCAGCGACTGCACGCCGATGAAGGCGGAAAGATTGACATTGGGATAGAATTCGGCTTTCTTCTGGTCGATACGACTCAATTGCGCTTCAGCCTGCAGACGCGCCGCAACCACGTCGGGGCGTCTGCCGAGCAGATTCACGGCCAGTTCAGACGGAAGCCCGTATTGTTTTTTGAGATTATAGGCCGGACGGTTAATGGCCAGGCCGCGGTCGGGGCCTGCACCCATCAGGGTCGCCAGCCGCTGGCGTTGCAGCCCGATTTGTTCATCTACCAACAGCAGTTCGCCTTCGACTTCCGCCAGCCTGGCCGTGGCTTCACTCAGGCTGCCTCTGGTTTCCAAGCCGTTGATATAGCGCTCATTGAACAGCGCCACTGTTTTGCCGCGAACCTCCACGGAACGGGCTACCGTATCGTGAGTTGAGAAAAGACGGGCCAATTCCGCATAATTGGTTGCGATGGCGGCAGCAAGACTCAATCTCGCCTGGGCTATTTCAGCGCGGCTCGCCTCGAGTTGCGAGGTGGCCGCGGCGAGCCCCGCGCGGTTCTTGCCCCAAAAATCAATTTCCCAATTCACACCGAGGGTGGCCAGACCGTAATCCTGCCAGCCTTTGGGGGTAGCGTCCCGGGGCATCAGGTAGTTGTAACTCTGTGTTTGCTCACTGATCGATGCATTGGCGCTGACTTGAGGAAAGAGCGCGGCTCGAGTAGTTTGAGAAACGGCATCAGCGTAGAGCAGGCGGGCATGGGCCGCGGCCATGTCCGGCGAATCGCGCAGCGCTTCTTCCGTGATTCTGTCCAGTTGCGGGTCGCCGTAAGTCTGCCACCACTGCTCGCACGGCCAATTGTTGACAGGTGCGGAAAACGATAAGACCGTCTGATGGTCAGATATAGTCTTCAAGGGGCTCAGCTGGCTTAGGGAAGGAAACGGAGCACAGCCACCGAGAGTAAAGGCCATGGACAGGACAAGCAGCAACTCTTTGGGCATAATTGTCGACAGGGTTGTAACAGGATTTCGCATGAATGGAGCTCTCAATAGCTGGACTTAAGTGTACCATGTGGTACAGTACAAGAATTGATTTTAAAAGTAAACCATATAGTACAGTTTTGTTTAAAGGGGGAAGGGTCACGCACATGAAGATGAAGACGGATTCAAAGCGGCAAGCAATTCTTGATGTGGCAGCAGAGGCGTTCAGGGAGATAGGGTTCGGGGTTTCCATGTCTGAAATTACTGCTCGGGTGGGAGGTTCCAAGGCGACGATTTACAATTATTTCTCGTCCAAAGAGGAGCTGTTTTTTGAAGTCATGTTCCGCGCGACCGAGGCCGAGTTCGATGCTGTGCACCACTCCATTGATTTGATGAAGGATGATACGCACGAGTCGCTGCGACATTTCGGAGAGAGACTCCTTACGTTTCTTTATTCACCACAAATTAGAGCTCAGCGGCATTTGGCCATCTCCGAGTCGGGACGAACCGAACTGGGGCGCCTCATGTATGAACGCGGAGTGCTGCGCAACCAGAACCTGATTGCGGAGTTTTTACGGGAGGCCATGAGTCTCGGTAAACTGAGACAGGCAGACCCGTCGGTGGCATCACAACATCTGTGCAGTTTGCTGGAGTCTGAACTGCTGGATCGTTTCCTGTATCAACTTCCGGTCGAGGTCAGCGCAGAGGAGATCAAAGCCGTTACCGAGCGCGCTGTTGCTGTATTCATTGCTGCTTATGGCTCCCGAGTATGAGCCGGATTCCAACGGGTCAGCCATAGGCCGGCCCGTTTTTCGGGCAGGTCCTATGGTGCGCCAGATACCCATGGGCGAAATGCAACTCCAGCCACTCGAACCCGATATCCCTGGCCCGCTCGCTCTGCGGTTGCGACAAATCAGCTTGCCCACAGCGAATGTCGAGCATTCTTCTCCTTTGATGCGGCGCAAGCAAGCCCGTCGATCCATTCCTGATGGGCATTGAGCATAGGATTGGGTTTAGTCCTTGCCAACTCTTGGGCAGGCTTCCCGACCTGCGACTCCTGAGTGAGAATCCGCACCCTGCTGCCTGGGAGATCTTCGAACAGCCATGCGTAATGAACGTCCAGTCTACCGTCGGCATCTCCCTCGACCCAACCGTGCCAGGCAACCCTGGCGGGTTTGTCTGCAATGGGGGGGCGTACTCAGTGACTTCAGCTTCAACGGGAAAGCCGAATGTGGTGGAACGGAAACGCGCACCCTGGGTCAATTCAGGACCAGTGCCATCGTGAAAACGGATTTCAGAGGCATTGCTGTAGTAGGTCGGCCAAGCAGAGGTGTTGTTGAGGAAGGGCCAAACATCGGCAGCAGACAGGCCTGTCACAATAATTATGTTTGATACATAATTGTCGGTTGTACCCGGAAGATTAAAATCGTGGAGATGGAACTCTGGGACAAGAAAGACATTGATCTGGTAGAACCCGGATTTATTCGTATCACAGGCAACAAGGGAGAGCTTCATTTCATCTGCGTTGACGGTGACATGGATATTCGCAAGGACAAGACCGGAGGCTATAAGTCCTCCTGGGACGGCAACGATGAATGTGATCCGGTGAGCGGATTCGGAGAGTTTGCCTGCTTTGATGGTACATTGACAGGAAGAATATACTTCTACGATGGCGACGACAGCTCGGTCATAGCGAAGAAAATATCCAAAGAAAGGGCATTGAAAATGGTCAATCGCAGCATGGTAATGGCTATTGCAAAGGAGCCATTCAGGGAGTGGCTCTTATCGCTTCCCGATCCTTGCGATGATACTCTTGAGGAGATCAATGAAGACCGCACGGCCTACCTGATCCCGGAATATGAGGATGACAAACAGCGGGACAGGGCTCTCAAGAAGGTTTTCAGCATGATATTCGAGGATCAGCTTGCCGAGTGGTGGACCAGAGAGGAAGACTGGCCCCAGAAGCGTGATATAAGGACCTTCAGGAATTGGTTTGATCTTCAATTCCATTCAGTAGTTGAGGATCTTGTGGATGACATGCTTGTGGATGAATAAAAATGAAACGGCCTTCCACTGGGGAAGGCCGATTGAATCAGGGGTGATAGCAGTATGTCGTATGTACCATGGGAAGCCGGTTTACTTCCTGCCTGGCTTGCGGCGCTGCATGCGGCCACCCATGGTTGCCATCTGGTGCTTCTGCACGGCGGCAACGCTCTCCAGGTGAAACTGAAACCACATGTCTCCGTAGCTGCGCATCTTCATCTTCTTGCCTTCCGTCAGCGCCTCCAGGTTTTCCTTCAGCTGGGCATCACCGGGCAGTTTCTTGAGCCCTTTTTCCAGGACTTCTTTGGCTTTGGTCGTTTCACCACAGTCGTTAAGGCAGTAGGCGTAGATGTTCCACAATAACGGTTCCTTCTGACTCCACTGGACAGCTTTTTCAAAGGTGCTGATCATCAGGTCGCGTTTCTGGCGTTTCATGTAACAGATCGCCAGCATGGCCATGGATGCCCAGTGCTTGAAGAACGATTTTTCCAGATAGGGGAAAGCGTTGGAAAAATCTCGTTTTATATAGTAGATGGAACCGATCTGGGAGTTTATCTGCCCTTCAACGTAGATCTGCCATTTTCCGTATTGCAGGGCGTCCTTTAAAATACGGATTGCTTTTTCGAAGCGTTGGGCCTGCAGGTCCTTGCTGGCGGCCTCAATGACCGCCATGACCTTTTTCATGGTGAGTCGTACAAGCACGATATAGACAACGCCAAAGACGGTCAGGGCGATCAGGAACGCACCCCACCAGACAAGTTTGAATCCAAAGATAAGAAGCAACAGGACAAAAACTGCAGCGCCTGCAGCTATCAGAAGATTATACATCGGTCGTTCCTTTCACTGATTGAGTGCGGGTATTTCGAAAGGCGTCAGCCCTTGCTGCTGGCAGGGACCATCTCGCCATTCTTTTCGGTAAAGAGGGCAACGATGATGCGGCGACCCGGTTTGAGGGCAAATTTGCCCTTCAGGTTGTTCCAGCTCGAAAGGAGTTTTGCGGAAACGTTGAATTTGCGGGCAATTGAATCCAGCGTATCACCTTTTTTGACGATGTGATATTTGGCATAGCCGCTTTTGTTGCTTTTACTGATTTTACGGGTGGCGCGCCCTTCGTGGCTGAAATCAACAGTCTGCCGTACAGGAACTACCAGGGTTTTTCCGGCCACGCGGCTTTTTTTGGAAAGCCCGTTAAGCTGGGACAATGTGTCGGATGAAACATTAAGGCGACGGGCGACAGATGCCAGTGAATCGTGCTTGCGAGCCTGGTAGCGGGTATAGAGCAGTTTTTCAGAAAAGCGTTGCTCGATGGGGATCTTGGCGTATTCCAACTCGAATTTCTGCTTGGTCCCTTTGGGTATTTTTAGTTCGTACTCGGGATAGTTGGGGGGCGTACACCAGTGTCGAAGGTCTGGATTCAGCTCTTGGATGGTTTCGTAGGTTGTTCCACAGAGACGCGCAATCAACTCCAGGTCGGTGCGGTGCGGAATGATGACCGTGTCGAATTCAATGGGAGGCAGATAGGCGATATCCGAGAAACCATAGCGGGCTGGTTCTTTTGCAATGATGGCTGCTGCCAGCAGCTTGGGAACATATTCCTTGGTTTCGCGCTTGAGATACGAGCCGCGTGAAAGCTCCCAGAAATCACTGGTGTTGTACATCGTGATTGCACGCAGGATCTTGTTTTCTCCGGCGTTGTACCCGGCTGCCGCCAGATACCAATCACCGTTGAACATACCGTAAAGCTCCTTCAGATACAGGGCCGCAGCCGTTGTTGCCTTGACCGGGTCTTTGCGCTCATCAATCCATTGATCGATACGAAGATCATAGCGACGGCCGGTATCGGAGATAAACTGCCAGGGACCGACCGCGTTTGCCCAGGAGCGGGCCTGCATGTGAAAGCCGCTCTCGATCATGGCCACATAGACCAGATCTTCGGGCATGCCCTGGCTTTTGAGTATGTCTTTCATCATGGGAATGTAGCGGGATGAACGGGAGAGCCAGCGAGAAAATGAGGGTTTGGCTTTTGTCTGGAAATAATACAGGAAGTATTCAACTTTGCTGTTAAGGGTCAGAGGAATGTCGGCCAGGGGGAGATCTGTCTCGGGTAGCTCAAGCTCGATGCCCTCGGTTGATTTGCCCTTGAGTTCATCAAGGGTAAAAAGATCTGACGTTGGAGCGACTGTTTCCTCGTCAGCTTCTTCAGCATCTATCTGCGAGACCAGCGCTGGTGTTTCAACTGATGAAGAAAAAAGCACGGCGGATGGGTGGCTCAGTTCCGTGAGCAGCGAATTGGCAGGTTCGGCTGCGTAGCCCGGCAACGCATACAGAAGCATACCGGCAAGGGCAACCGAATATTTTAAACTGGTTCGGAAAAACATAGGTTTGAAACTATAACGGAGATTCGGGGGAAAGTCAATCTTCTCCCAACCCCTGCGGGTCCGCTCTTTGTGCGATCTGACCCCCTCCGGGTCTGTTCTCCCGAGACTTAAAGAGTTGGTGTTCGGCAGACCAGCTCAATTAAAAAAACCCACCATTGGGTGGGCTTTTTAATTTGATACGCTACGCGCTAGAGGGTTTCCGAGCGTTCCTTTTCCTTTTGCATTGCTTCGCGACCCGCTTCAATGGCAGATGTCAGAATGGTTTTTTTCTCGGAAAGGGTTTCCTTGCTCTCCTCAATGGCTGTTTTGATCTTTTCCTGGGCTTCTTTGGAGTATTCCTTGATACGGTCTACGGCATCCTCGGCGAAGTCAGCAATTGTCTCACGCATTTCCGAGCCGCTTTTGGGCGCAAACAGCAACGCCAGGCCTGCCCCGATTGCTGCGCCTGCCATAAACGATACCATTACAGTTCCTGCGGGTATTCCTTTTTCTTCAGACATAGTCAGTTTCCTCCCCGTTTTTTAAGATAGCGATCAAGTATGTATTTTCCCGCCACCTTGGCGCCGGCTATCCAGACCGAAGTGGTGTTGAATACATTGGTGGCAGTACCGACCGTGCGACTTATGGTATGCAGACTGGAACCGGTCTCACCCAGTGCCGCCATAAAACGTTTTACATCATCGGTATGTTCCGCAACGCCACTGCTGATGGTTTTTAGTTCCGACAGAACCGCGGACAGCTCCTGGATGGTCGGTTTCAATTCTTCCTGAACCATGGTATAGAGCGCGGTAACGGACTCAGCAGTCCGTTTCACAGCAAGTATGGTCGGGATTAACGTCAGCACGAGGGCACAGAACGCTATGGCAATGATAATCAGAACGATTCCGGTATATGGCATAGCATGCTCCCGTAAGGACAAAGAAAACTAGATGGTTATGGTGAGTATAAAACAAAGTTGAAATATTTCAACTGAATAAAATGCTGACCTTGCCCCGCGCCTCAGGCATGACGCGTGATAAGCCTCTACGCGCCGGGTCGTTGCCCGAAAAGCTCCAGGATTTCCCTCCGAGCCTCTCCAACAGTCAACGGTATCCTCTTGAATTGCAGATTGTCTCCGGTTTTGAGCTGATGTATCAGCTCCGCGATGTAGGGGAGACGGAGTTTGACGTTGGCAAGCTCACTCTGTTCACGGAAAACCTCCTCGGGTGTGCCGCTACGAACCAGTTTTCCGCGACTGAGGATATGAAGGCGACTGAGAAAAACCGGTACCAGATCGACACTATGGGTGGCAATAACGATTGTCACACCCGATTCACGATTCAGCTTGGTTAGGATCTCCATCATGCGGTACTCACCCATGGGATCAAGACCTGCGGTCGGTTCGTCCAGAAGCAGGATCTCGTGTCCCATTGCCAGCAAACCTGCAATGCAGACCCGTTTCTTCTGGCCGTAACTCAGGTTATGGATGTCCTTGGCTACCAGTGAATCCATCTCAACGGCCAGCAGAGCCTCCGTGACCCTGCGGGTCACTTCTTTCTCCTTGCAGCCCATGTTGCGGGGCCCAAAAGCAACGTCTTCATAGACCGAATGGGCAAACAGCTGGTCATCGGGGTTCTGAAACACCAGGCCTACCTTGCTGTATATTTCCCTGGGCGAGAGCTTGCGAATGTCGATGCCGTCAAGTGTGACTGAACCGTCAAAATCCTTGACGATTCCGTCCAGGACCTTGAGCAGGGTGGTCTTGCCGGAACCATTTGAACCGAGAATGCCGCAGAACTCTCCCTGGCGGATATCCAGAGAAATGTTTTCCAGGGCAGCGGTACCGTCGGGATATCGAAATGAGGATATTCTTGCGGAGATGCGAGGGGTTGTCATGCTAATTCTGAAGTTTCCAGGTGGCTGTCACGGCGAGGGCAAAAACAAGCAGCCCAATGAACTGTACTGCACTGAGGCGTGAGTAGCGCAGTAAGGGGAGGGTTCCGTCATAACCTCTCTGGGTCATGGCGGTCGTCATTGATTGACTTCCGTCCAGGGCCCGGATGGTGAGCATTCCAGCCATGGAGCCGAATGATCGCAGGCTGCGTCGTAATCCACAGTAACCCAGCCTATTCTTCTGGGCTGTATAGACAATTCCTGCACCATCATAGAGCATGAACAGCGAGCGCCAGGCAAAGAGGGAAACATCCACAAAACCACGGGGTATTCGCATCCATGCCAAGGCGGCCATGGTCTCGGTAAAAGTCATCATCTGGCTGAGCAGCATGGCCACTGAAACGGCGCCCATGATACGTGATGCTATCAGCAGACCCTCATGCAAGCCATCCTGGTGGGAAATGAGGGACAACCCGCCAATTGAAAAAAGGAGCTGGGGTTTGCCAGCTCCCATGAATATTTTGAGCGCCAGAATCATGGCGGTGATGAAGAGCGGATGCAACAGTCGTAAGAAGAGCATACGCAACGTCATACCTGATAGTATGGCCGTTGCCAGGCATGTTCCGGCCACGAGCCAGGGAAAGGAACCGCATTCAGAGCTCACAACCAGGGCCAGCAGTAATCCGGCGGCAAGTAAGCGGATGCGCGGATCGACAGCCGAGAGAATTCCGCAGGTACTCTCCTCTCGATTGAGACGTCTCATTGTTCGACTGCGGCTCCCAGAATTTTTGACATGATTTTCTCGGCAGCGGAGTAAGGATCTGTTTCGTGAGTACCTATCCTGTCGAGTACACGGGAAAGGCCGCCATCCTGCTCTACAAATGTCATGGCCTTTTTAAAGAGGTTGTCCCGAAGAATTTCCAGAAAATTACGCTCATTGCGTTCCCGCAGGAAATCACTGATCGTTCCGCTGGAAAACAGATATTCCTTATGGGCAACGATCTCGCCAACCAGTTCTTCTATGCCCTTGCCACTCTGGGCAACGGTTCTCAAGACTTTGGGACTCCAGCTCCCCTCAACTGATTTGCGCATTTCCAGCATGTTTTCCAGTTCGCGGGCGGTACGGTCCGCACCTTCCCGGTCAGCCTTGTTGACGACGAAAACATCTCCGATTTCGAGTATTCCGGCCTTGATGGCCTGGATGTCATCTCCCAGGCCCGGCACCATTACCACGCAGGTCGTATGGGCTGCCTTGACAATATCAACCTCGTCCTGGCCAACCCCGACAGTCTCAATAATAACCACATCCATGCCAAGCCCATCCATAACGAGCGCGACATCGGAGGTGGAACGGGACAGGCCGCCCAAGGCGCCCCGGGTAGCCAGGCTGCGTATGAAAACACCTGCGTCGTCGGCATGACGGCTCATGCGGATCCGGTCTCCAAGGATGGCGCCCCCGGTAAACGGACTGGTGGGGTCAATTGCAACTACGCCAACTTTCTTTCCCTGTTTTCGGAACGTTTCGGTCAGCTGGTCGACCAGCGTCGATTTTCCGGCGCCTGGAGGTCCGGTGACACCGATGATGTAGGTTTTGCCGGTGTGGGGGTACAGCAGCTTCAATTCGTCGATAGCCTGCGGACGGGTATCGTCGATGTCGCGCATCAATCGCGCAGCCGCACGGATATTGCCATCAAGAACCTGATTTGCGAGGTGCATGGGATCATTCCTGTTGAGAGGGGATGTATAAACCCGGAAGCGGAGCCGGACAGATTGCGTCCGACCCGGTTCCGGGTTTCACTGCGAATGTGATTGAGGGGCGTCGCCCAAAAACCAGACTGACGATATCCCTGTCTTCAAGCGATGGATCGGAAGGAAAAGCTGTGGCAAGCTCTTACGAACGAGGTACCACGTTGACCTGAACCCATTTGACGATATCGTCGGTTGATGTACCGGGAGTAAAAACTTCCAGGATGCCTGCTGCCTTGAGACCTGGAATGTCGTCTTCGGGAATGACGCCACCACCAAAAACCTTGATGTCAGCGGCGTCCTTCTCTTTCAGCAGCTGGGTAACGCGCGGCAGCAGGGTGTTGTGAGCGCCGGAGAGGATCGACAGGCCAACACAGTCAACATCTTCCTGGATGGCAGCGGAAACGATCTGCTCGGGAGTCTGGTGCAGGCCGGTGTAGATAACTTCAAAGCCGGCATCACGGAAGGCCCGTGCAACAATCTTGGCTCCCCGGTCATGTCCGTCCAAACCAGGTTTACCGACGAGTACGCGTAAAGTTCTTTCAGCCATTGATACTTCCTCCTTCTACATTAATGGAATATTTTCTAACCAACAAAAACGGCACGGCACAAAACGCTAAATGCTTGTTTTTGGTGAACGTGACGCAAACTACGACGTTGCTGCCATGTGCTGCAACCTGGCCGCCCGAGCGGCCAGCTACATCTCTATGCCGGTCCTGGCCGGCACGCCTGCCAGGTAATAATGCTTAATGTCACGCATCTCTGTAACCAGATCAGCGGCTTCTATAACCTGTTCGGGAGCATTCCTACCGGTCAGCACCAGCTCAACCTTTTCCGGTTTCAGTCGAATCAGTTCCAGAACCTGCTCAACATCGATCAGTCCGAAGGCGGTGGCGCCATTGATCTCGTCAAGAACCATCAGATCATAATCGCCGGATGTCAGTAATTTTGTTGCCTGTTCCAAGGCTTCTTGGGCGGTCTGGCGGTCAGCGGTAATGTCCTTCGTATTGACCCAGCCGGGGCGGCCGCTTCGGATTATGGTCAGCTGGGGAGCCAGTTTTTCAGCCAGAAGGTGTTCACCGTACACACCGCTCCCTTTGATAAACTGGAAGAAGCATACCCGTAAACCTCGCCCAAGCGCACGAAATGCCAAGCCAAGCGCGGCTGTCGTTTTACCTTTGCCGTTGCCGGTATATACCTGCACGCAACCACGCTCAAGCACCAAATATTCTCCACTCAATCCATCGATATTTTAGTGATAGTAAAATATTCCCTACTCTATAGCAATTTTAACCCACCTGGTCAAGCAAAGTTTTCAGCGCTCTGTGTCGGGCAGGCAGTACTTTAGGCGTTGCCTGAGATGTTCGCAACAGTATAGTATGAACCGCCTGAAATCAATGTTTACGAGGGAAAACATGAATCTTCCGGAAATTATTCGCGGCACCGCGTGTGGGGAGCGCATAACGGCTGAACGGAACGCAGCATGGTTGCAGCAGCATATGAGTCCTTACTTTTTTCAGGCAATGAATGATGAACAGGAAGCGCTGTTGTGGTTTGCGCGCGGAATGGAGCGTTTGCGTCGCAACCGGAGCCTGATTCTGGTGGACCGCGAAAAACTGCTCGTCCTGGCCCGGGTCAATCAGCCCGGCTCGCTCTATGACAACCTGAGCCGCATCAGTGACAGGCAGATATCCTATGCCATGTTTTCGCATTCCAATGCGCCGATGCCGGACATGGATGAGGAACTTGAGGTTCAGCGTTTCGAATTTGACCGTCGCCGGAACCATGAAATCGATCTGCAAAAACCGGTGTCGATTCCAGCGAACCTGACCAGGAGTGTCCGGCAGGAGTTGCGCAGCACTTTTCCTGATTTTGATGTGAAAAAGCTCGATTCCCTTCTGAAAATTCTTTGGCTCAACAACGAAAACTATATCCGCATGTCTCCCCCCACCAGGCTGGCCTGGCTGGTTTGGCTTCTGGAGCGGGGCAATGCCTCCGGGGGGCTGTTCCTGGATATCAAGCGCGTCGAGCGAGACGGGGGACCGGAAACCCGCGTTTTGATCGCTGTCGGAAACCCGAATCAGGAAGATTTGCTGCTTCAGCTGCTTGAGGTTTTCAAGCGACTCGAAGTGGCTATCCGCAGGGCTTACTGCCAGACAATTTCCAACGGGGTCCATCCCTATTTTCTGGGAGCTTTTTTCATACTTGATCGAAATGATCAGCCGCTGGATCAGGAGAGCTTTCTTATGTCCCGCCTGACCCGTGAACTCTGTACCACCCAGATCGTTTCCACCCTGTCTCCCGTGTATCACTCTTTCGTCACCAAGGGGTTGCTGACGGGCGATGACGCCGCGCTGATCAACGCTCTGATCGCCTTTTGCCACACCAGCCTGGCCCACAATCAGCCCGACCGCTTTGGTTCGGAAAATGTGCAACGGGCATTTCTTGATCATCCTGAAATGGCCCAACTACTGATTCAGCTGTTCAGGTCCCGTTTCAACCCAACCCTGAAAGATCGGGAAACGAATTATCGCTCGTTACTTTCCCACGTCCGCTTGGCGGTGGAGGAGTACAATACCGGACATCGCTGGCTGGATGATATTCGCCGGTCAATCTACCGCTGCAGCCTGCTGCTGATCACTCACACCCTCAAAACGAACTTCTTCATCGTGGAAAAACAGGCCTTGGCTTTTCGCCTTGATCCACACTACCTTCTTGAGTTGGGACGAGAATTCACCAGCGATCTTCCCGAGACACTCCCGTTCCGGGTAACGTTTTTCTTCAGTCGCTGTGGGGCCGGTTATCACATCGGTTTTTCGGACATCGCCCGTGGCGGCTGGCGCACGGTCATTGCACGAAGTGCCGATGATTTTATAACCACCACCAACACCCTCTTTCGTGAGGTGTATGTGCTGGCCTACACTCAACACCTCAAAAACAAGGATATTTACGAAGGGGGATCAAAGCTGGTGCTGGCGCTGGACGCTTCAGACCTGGACCAGGTTGGTGGGGATGCGGAGAATAACCGCCTCCACAAGTTGCAATACGGAGTCAGCAATGCATTCCTGGATATCTTTATAACGGAAAAAGGCTCGGCAAAGGATCAAAGGGTTGTTGATTATTACGGCGATGACGAACCGATCGAGATCGGGCCGGATGAAAACATGCATGACGACATGATCGAAGACATTGCCTCGCTTTCGCAACGGCGCGGCTATCTGCTCGGAATCGGTATCATGTCCAGCAAGCGCATCGGTATAAACCACAAACGGTTCGGTGTCACCTCCACCGGAGTCGTAACCTTTGCCAAAATCACCATGGCGGACGCAGCCGGCATCGACATCGCCCGTGACCCCTTCTCACTCAAAATAACCGGTGGCCCCAACGGTGATGTTGCCGGAAACTGCCTGCGTATCATGCTGGAGATGTGCCCCGCACTGGAGATACGACTGATACTGGATGGCAGTGCGGCCCTGTATGCCCCCGGCGGTATCAACCGGGAAGAGCTCGGCCGACTCGTTCTGAAACATGATCTGGATGCCTTCAATCCTGACTTTCTGGGCGTGGGAGGGTTCATCATTTTCCGTACCGGACGGAAGATGGAGGGGCTCAAGGAAACCCACCGCAAGATCTGTCGAACCGCCACCGGCTTACAGGAAGAGTGGCTCGACAGAGATGATTTCAACCATCTGTATAACAGCCTGATTTTCACCGTGGATACCGACCTGTTCATCCCAGCCGGAGGACGCCCCGAAACCATTGACGCTCAGAACTGGGAACTGTTTCTGGACCAAAGGAAAAGGCCAAGCGCGCGCATCATCGTGGAAGGGGCTAACTCCTACATAACTCCCGAAGCACGGGTTCAGCTCCAGAAAAGCGGTGTTACGCTCATGCGTGACGCCTCGGCCAACAAGTGCGGCGTCATCTCTTCGTCATACGAGATCATTGCCAACCTGCTCCTTTCCGAAAAGGAGTTTCTGGCACACAAGGACGAGTATGTGTATGACGTACTGGATATTCTGGAAAAACGGGCAGCGGATGAGGCCACGCTTATTCTGCGTCGCAGGCGCGAGTCT
>JACAAY010000032.1 GCA_013377095.1 Desulfuromonadales bacterium | reverse complement strand
ACATATTCTGAGAATTTTACACCGGTTTTCGATCGGTTATTGTGGGAACTAACACTACTGCGCGAAACTCCACAAATATATCTCAATTCCCGGTGACTTTCCCGACATACAGAGTGCTGTAAAAGCATGCTCCACAAATTAGCCGAAAAGTGCAATGTAACCAAACAAGAGGTAATCATAGCATGAATAATATATTATATTTTGTTATTTCAGCTGTTTTAGGATTTGTATCCATTGTAATTCCTCCTTATGTAACGCCTGGTAAAAGTATTATATATTATGAATCTCCTCTTTTTCCCATAATTACAACGGCAATAAAAAATATCTATATATTACCAACTATAGTTTTACTTGTTATTGTCGGTTTTATTCTTGGTTATTTTAAGACTAATAAATGGTGGCTATGGGGCATTGCAACAATTATTTTGTTTCCAACTTCTTCCTTACTTGAGATGACTCTATACCCAAGTTCCCATAATCTTTGGCCGTTTGAATTCTTAATATATAGCATATTAGCTGTTCCGCCATGTATAGGCGCATTCCTTGGGTATAAATTGCGGATTAAAAAACATGAATAGACATGACTGTTCACCTTGACATTGGAACATATTCCCGAACGCAAATCCGAAGCAACAAAGCGCCGAAAAACCCTACATTCCAAGGTTTCACGGTGTTTTGCATCTGCATTGAATCAATCCCAAGATTTGCATCAGGTGGGTAAATAAAGGCTCTTTGGGATCGAAAAGCCTATCGGAATACTTCCGGGCCAGTACTATGATGCGGAAGCGGGGCTGAACTACAATCTGAATAGAGACTACAATCCGGCAATTGGAAGGTACGTGCAGGCGGACCCGATTGGGCTTTGGGGAGGTATTAATCCTTTTGTCTATACTGGAAACAATCCGATCGACTGGATAGACCCATTTGGATGGAGTAGAGATTCGCAAGCAGCATGGAGAAATTTAGGAGCCACTCTCGGGTTTTTGCTGAGTCTTCCTGTTGACGTTTTTGAGGATTTGTCCACATTCGGTGCCGGTGTGATTGCTAATCCAGCGACTACAGGAGGAATGGTGGTTGGTGGGGCCGCATTGGGTACCGCGATTGATGCATTCTTAACTGGGCCAATGTTAGCTCAGAATAACGATGACTCATGCCCACCGAAGGGCACTAAAGGGAAGACTTTTAGAGGCGGCAAAAAGCAGAGTCGGGACTATTGGGGGAAATACGAAAAGGAAACGGAATTAAAACGTTGGTGGCATCGACAGGGGAAAAAAGAATTTGGTGGGCATGATATAGAACCCGATCAATTGGATAAGGTATATCAATACTGGAAAGATTTAGGAAGCCCAAGGGTCAAATGAATATGGAACGTGAGAAAATTGACGAACTGCTATCATTACTTGAAAATGGAGATTGGGACGAGGCTTTGCATGCGTCTGATATGCTGGCCAATATAGCTGACAGTTACATAACTAAAAGGTTGATTGAGTTTCTCAATAACCCAAGGCCTGATACCCGAAATGCTGCTGCTTTAGCTTTGCGCGATATAGGTGATGACACTGCGACAGAGCCCTTGCTTAGAGCTATTAACAAGCCTGAGAATCACGACAATAGGTCCACCATGGTATATGCGCTTGAAAATCTCAATTGTAGTTGTCATTTCATTGATATCTTTATGTTGGCCTTGGCACCAAAAGAAGATGTTCGGCTGAGTGCTCTCAATATTCTACATGAACAGAATTTCTGGATTTCCGATGAAGACTTGGATCAAGCTCGCTCTATCCTCTTGTCACATAAAAAGAGTTTCCCAAATGATTCTGTAATCAACATCATAAACGACCTCTTGAATAGTCTGTCAGAAGAGGCGCAAAGCGGGACAGAGGAAGAATAAGGGGCAGAGTAGAGAGTAGCGAGAAGTAGTCGGGGTCAGGTACTTAGCCTGTCAGCAGAGTCGCAAAGCGGGTCAGTGGAAGAATGATGCTTGTGAATAGGGCCGATATGTGCTAATCAAACTGCTAATAGCTGAGAGTAAAATCAAAAAATCTTTAGAGAGTTAAGTCATTGATATTTAAGTACTATTACGAATAGTAAAGGCGGCCGTTTGGCCGCCTCTACTGTTTGTGTATGCTGTCCGAAGAATATCCCGGTCGGGTGATCAGTACGGTCCGGAAACCGTTCCGTCCGCGTGTTCTGCGAAGACCTGATGACCGGGGCAGCAGATCCTGTTGGCCTTCTGGCATTCTTTTTTGGCTTCATCTTCGGTGCTGTGAGCGCTCAAGGGGGTGCTGCCGGGGATTCTGACGAGGTATTTTACGATGGGATTTGACATGGTAGTTCCTTTAACTGGTTGTATTGATAGTTGAATCATGCCATAGGGCGTACCGTCCGGCAAACGTTTTTCGCTGAGACGACGATGGTGGTCACTTGACTACCTTCGGAATCAAGTGTGACTATTTTGAAAAATACTTAAATTGCGAGACTATACGCTATTTAGTGGGGCGTCAGCCTCAGTTGCTGCTGCAGTTTCTGACCGCATTATTCATTGCCTCCAGCAACTGATCGAAACGGTACGGTTTACCGATCATTGCGGCGATCATGCCCTGATCGATGTTGGCATCGATAGTTTTCTCGCCAAATCCGCTGGAAACGATGATCGGCAGACTGGGGTTGAGCATGTTCAGTTCTCGGACCAGTTCATAACCATCCATCTGCGGCATACTTATGTCGGTGAGGACCAGATCGATGCTTGCTGCGTTCTTCTGGTAGGTGTCCAGGGCATCCAGTCCGTCCACCGCGGCAAATACGGTGAACCCCAGTCTCTCCAGCATGCGCTTTGTAACGGCACGGAGCTGATCTTCATCGTCCACGAGCAAAATGGACTTGTTCACGCACCACGACCTGTCAGCGGCACCAACCTTGCGCTTGCCTGACTCGGCCGCTCTCTCTTCAGGAACAGGCAGGAAGACCTTGAAGGTGGTGCCTCTGCCGGGCTGGCTGAATAGCTGCAGTGCCCCGTTATGCGATGAGATAATGCCAAGCACGGCCGACATCCCCAGCCCCCGTCCGGAAAATTTCGTGGTAAAGAACGGTTCAAAAATTCTGCGGGCGGTCTCTTCATCCATGCCGCAACCGGTATCGGTTACCTCGAGACAGAGATACTCTCCCGATTGGATCGGCGTGCCATGGTAATCTCGTCCCTGGTGGCCAGCTGTAATCGTCACCGGCGCCAGGGAAACCATGACGGTTCCCTGGGCTGATTCACCGATTGCCTCGGCGGCATTGATGATCAGATTCATGACAACCTGCCTGATTTGGCTGGAGTCGCCGGAGATGCGGCTCATACCGCCCCTGATGTCCAGGGAGATGGTCACATTCTTGCTGATGCTTGATTTTAGCATGCTGACCATATCCTCCGTCAACAACCTGATGTCGAAGGGGGCGCATACCGTTTCCGCCTTGCCGGCATAGGCCAGCATCTGACGGCAGAGGCCGGCAGCCCGCTCGGCGGCGGATTCAATGGCCGGTATGAACTCTTCCGCTTTGTCAGGAGTAAAACGCGCCAGGGAACAGTTGCCGATGATAACCGCAAGGATGTTGTTGAAGTCATGGGCAATGCCGCCCGCCAGCACTCCGAGACTCTCCAGCTTCTGGGTATGCTGGAGTTGGCGTTCCATTTCCAGCTTGTTGCGCTCTTCGTTGCGGGATACCGTCACATCCTTTCCCACCACGACCATGCCCTTGCGGCCGCCGTCCTCTTCGAACAGCGGGATCTTGGTGAAATCAATGATGCGTGTTGTGCCGTCCTTGGCAGTTATGTGCTCCTCGAAGTGCTGGGGGATGGCCGAGAGCCAGGTCTGTTCGTCACTGGAGAGACATGACAGAAACGCAGCTGCCGCTTCGGGTTGGAGGTCGATGAGCTCCTTTTGGGTTTTATTGCGCCAGCATTTTTTCTTCAGGTCAAATAATTCCAGCCCGACCGAGTTCACAAACTGCCAGCGGCCATTGCCGTCTTTGAGGAACACCGCGTCGGGCAGCGCCTCGATCAGGGTTGAAAGGCGCTGCTGGCTGGCCTTCAATTCAATCTCCGCCAACCTGTGCTCTGTGATGTCTTCATAGATGCCCAGTACGGCAAAGGTCTGCAACGCCTCGTCCACCAGCGGGACTTTCGATGTGCGCAGCCAGATAACCTCACCGGCCGGGGTAGTCTGGCGCTCATCATAGAACAGTTTGGGACGGCCCGATTCCATAACCAGCCGGTCGTCGGCCCGGTACTGTTCAGCATGGTCGTGCCACACCAGCTGGAAGTCGTCCTTGCCGATCAGTTCATTCGGGCTGGCAACACCCGCATCCCTGGCAAAGGTGTGGTTGCATCCCAGGTAGCGTAGTTGCGTATCTTTCCAGAACACCCGCATGGGGACAGTGTTGATGATGGTCTGCAGCAGCTTGTTGGAGGTAATCAGCTCTTCTTCGGCCCTTTTCCGTGCCGTGACCTCCCGGAACGACCAGACCCGCCCCATGGTTCGCGACTCTCCCTGATGGACCGGGAGTGAAAAACGCTCGATTATCCTGCCATCCCTGAAATTGATCGTGTCGAAGCTGCATTCGGCAGAGTTGTAGAGCCGCTCTGTTGCGTCCATAAAACCATCGGGATCCGCCACCTGCCCCTTGACATGATCGAGCAGGGTGGCGTCGTCAGCGGAGGCGAGCAGTTCCGATGGTATGTTCCAGAGCTCGCTGAAGCGCTGGTTTGAAAACAGAATTTCCCGGTTGGTACCGACCGCCAGGATGCCATCCACCGTGGCATTGAGCGTTGCCGCGTGGTTTGCGGCGCTTTGCTGAAGCGTTACGGACTGGGTTTCAACCTTGTGCAGCGCTTCCCGCAATCGGGCCTCGGACTCCAGGTAGCGCATGCGCTGAAGCCCCGATTCCACCAGCATGCGGGTCAATTTAGCGATAACGGTCAGGTTTGCATGAATCTGTTCTTCGGTGTAGATGGGGACGCTCATCACCGCTTCCAGGTAGTCGGTTTCATTGAAACCGTAGCGGCGGGCCTGATCGAGGAAAAAACCATGGTCGGGAGGTTGCATGAGAAACTGTCCCACCCGGATGCAGCCGAAATAGCGCCCCTCCACGATGATCGGGCTTGAGGCATCCATCAGCCCCAGCGGGCATTGGCAGGAGTGCGGCGGCAGATTGTCCCTGCAGGCGGCGGAGACTCGCAGGAAGCTTTCACGGCACAGCCTTCCGGTCACCTCGTTGCTACAGTGGAACTTCTTACAGATCTGTTGCCAGGATGATGCGGCGAGGATGGTACCCTCATTGTCGACAATGGAGGACGGCATACCCTGCAGTTCTCCCAGTGAATGGAGCAGGTCCTGTAAACGATCGATATCAAGCAATTCCTTGAGTTGATAGATCATGCGCTCACCTCACGTCGTTCTGATCGTACGCCTGCTGCAAACTACCACTAATTTTGCAGCAGGTAGGACATTTTTATTGGGCTGCCATGTTCAGAGGAGTGAAACCGTCCCGGTTCAGTGTCTGTCGGAAAGGATTTACAGCGTGAACATCTAGAATTCCGGCTGGCGCTTTGTCCCGCTGCGCTGTTCGTCGGTCCCTTCGTCAGTCGCCGAATCCCCCCCAGTAAGCCCCCAGGATCCTCTCTAGATGGGGCTTCAGATTATCAAACAGCTGCAGGGTCGTGTCATTCGGGTTACGGCAGTAATGAGCCGTAGGGCCGAGGTTGAAGTAGATCCGGCAGGCAAACGGCCTAAGGCCGTAGATGCCGCAGTTTTTTCTGACAAGATTGAAAAAGGGGCAGTATCCGGAAGCGTCCACTCGTTTCGGCAGCAACTCCAGCACCTGCTGTTCATAGGCAAACACATCGGGCCGGCAGCGGCAGCAGGAGCCGGTCGAGCAGCCAATCGTTGGCTGAATTTCCCCGCGGCAGAAGGAATGGTCAAAAATCCGGCTGCCGAACCTGTCCGCCACCCGATACAGGAAGGAAATCTGCCGCCAGCGATCGTCTCCGGCCCGCTCACACCAGATCACCCGCCGCTTGAGCTTCTCGGTCTCCAGTGCAACAGCCGCATGATGGTCAGTGCCTCCTCCGGAAATGGGTACGAAGCATGACATGTGCAAACTCCTCTGCAATAACCTGTAACAGCTTTGGATTCAGATACGCGCTTACCGCCTGTCTGTCAAGGTCGTATCCGGGGTCGCAACTCTCAGGCTCATCGGGAATACGGTAGTGTTGCAGCCGGGGTTGCGGATAGTTGTCAGCGAAAGAGGAGAAATGTAGCTTTTCCAATTGACAAAGAGTAATGGTGGTTGTATGACCTCAGCATCTGATTTCGAGTACTGTTGGCTGCGGCCGAAACCTGAAAGGAGAGGTGCACATGAGAAAAGGAATATGGTCTCTTGCTGTTGCAGTTGCTCTGGTGTCTTCGTTGACCGTTGTCGGTTGCAGCAAGAAAAAGGAAGCGGAGAGCCCCTCGGCACCGACTCCCGAAAAGAAACCGGCGGTTGCATCCGTGAACATGAATGAAGGTCAATGGGAAATCAGCACCGTCATGGACATGCCCGGTATGCCGGAAGCGGCCAAGAGGGCCCACACGGTCACGACCTGTCTCTCGAAATCCGATTACGTTCCCAAGACCAGTCCTGAAAAGAGCGACTGCAAAATGGTGGATCAGAAGATAGACGGAAATACGGTAAGTTGGAACATGGTTTGTAAGGAGTCAAGCGGCAAAGGTAGCGTTACATACGCCGGTGACTTTTTCTCCGGACTTATGGAAACGACCATGAAGCAGGAAGGAAAGGAAATGACGGTCAAGATGAAGATGGATGGAAAACGCATCGGCGCCTGTCCGCAGAAATAGATGAAACAGCCGATCCCTCGGCAGGCTGTATCACGACCGGGGCTGCATGACGGCATATTCGGCTGGAGGTTGAAACCTCCGGAACCGAACCAGGTTGACTCAGAAAAAAAGCGCCCTGCGCGGTCTTTACGACGGCCGGGCGCTTTTTTTGTGTGGCTGGAAACCGCCGGTTCTCACACCCGCTCGAGTCCCAGCAGCTTCGGTAGCTCGTGGATACCGTCCAGCAGCCAGCGGGCGGCGCCGAAATCGCCCCCCCGGTTCATGTCGCCGGGGATCGCCGCGACGACCAGCCCGGCCCGGGATGCGGAGATGACCCCCCGCTCCGAATCCTCGATCGCCAGGCAGCGGCCGGGAGCGAGCCCGGCGCGGGCGCAGGCGGTGCGGTACGGCTCCGGATCGGGCTTGGATGCGACATAGTCTTCGCGGGTGAGAATGAAATCGAAATAGCCGAGCAGTCCGCTTTCGCGGTGCATCTGCAGAAAATTCTCGCGCCGGCAGCTGGTGACGATCGCCATGGGCAACCGGCCGTGGAGTCGTTCCAGGGTGTCCAGAACGCCCGGATACACCCGCGACTCCTCATCCAGCAGCTGGTAATAGATCTCATCGCGCACCCGCCGCACCTCTTCCGTATCTCTGACGTTTACAGCGAGATCGAGTACGCTCTCCCCCTGGCGTAGGGAGATTCGGCAGAACTCTTCCAGTGAAAGCTCCACCCCCGCCTGGGCCAGTGCCTCGGCATTGGCCTGATAGTAGAGGTGCTCAGTCTCCATCAGCACCCCGTCATTGTCCCAGAAAATCCCGTCAAACATGTTCGTGTCTACCTCTCGATGTCGCGATTGAAGGACACGAGAATATCCCTATCGCTCCGTTTGCGTTGCCGGTCGTGGATAGAGGACCCAAACAGGCCGAGTTTCTGTATTCCGTAGCGGTCCTCGATCTCCGGTTTGCTGTTTCTGATGATGTCGATCACGTCCTGTTTACCCATGGTCGAGTCATACCATAAAGTAACGGGCGCCGCAATCAACGCCTGTCCTGTCTGATCGGTCATTCCAGCGGTATCTGGAGTGGTGGAAGTTGCTGATTGCCCTGTCCCGTCATTTCAGCTACTATGCCAGAAGTTTTTTTACACATGCCAAGGAGAACTGATGGAAACATCACCGGAAACGCCCCAGGAGACGATCGGACTCGATCAGGCGCTGCATTCGATGCGCGAAGACATGGCCGACGCCAAACGTCAGTCGAAGTTTTACGATATATTTCTCAATACGACCTTTTGCGTTCCAAGCGTTGACCGGCAGGAACTCGATGGAGTAGCGGATGTTGAGGAAGGGCAGGTTTTCCCGCTGATCATCGAATCGGAAGGGAACGACTACCTGATGCTCTTCGACACCGAAGAGCGCTTGAAGGAGTGGGCGGGAGAGGATGTCAAATGGGTGGGGGTTCCGGGCTACGTGATCGCTGCCACGAGCATGCCGCCACTCCACCTGGCGATGAACGTCGGTACCGAACATTCGAAACAGTTTCTTCCCGATGAGATCGCCTGGCTGCGGGAGGTTGTGGAGCGTTGCAACGAAGCTGAACAAGCGCAGGAACAGCCGAATCCATAGCTGTCATCGCGAAATTGCCGGTATGTCTCCTGACAAACGAGGCTACAGGGACTGCGGTGGCATGTTCAAACAGCAAAGGCGGCCGAGAGGCCGCCTTTTGAAGTAAGTGTTGTTCCGAAATCGCGAGAACAGGTATGTTGCTTGTCGAGGTACGCAGTTCAACCAGTCAATGCCCGCCATTCTTGTCTCACCCTCTCAGGTGCTGCCCGAAATCTTCTTTCTCACACCTTCGATATAGTCAGATATTTCCTGCAGGCTGGCAATAAACGCATCCACCACATCTTTGTCGAACCAGACTCCAGCCCCGTTGGTGATGATGGAGACCGCCGTAGATAACGGCAGAGGTTCGAAACTCAATGTCGTATTGTCAATGTACTTTGGGTAATCCCTTTTGGCGGTCAGGGCGTCGAACATGTCGGCCACGGCGATGATGCGGGAAACCATTGGGATTTCAGTTCCCTTGAGCCCCTGAGGGTATCCAGTCCCATCCATTTTCTCATGGTGCGAACTTGCAATCAGAGGCACCTGCTCAAGGTGCAGGGGGAAATAAAAATTCTCCAGAATCTCCCGCGTCTTAATCGAATGGGTGTCCATGACGTCCCGTTCCTCCGGCGAAAACTTCCCGCTTTTTAAGAGGATCTTGTCAGGAACGGCAATCTTTCCGATATCGTGCATCAGTGTCGCAAACTTCAGGACCCTGATTTCGTTTTCGGATAAGCCCAGCTTTTGGGCAATAAGAATCGATATCTCATTTACACGCTCTGAATGGCCTGCTGTAAGGGGATGCCGTGCGTCCACCGTGGCAGACAGGGTCCTGATTGAGCTGTCAAACATCAAGCGCAGTTCTTCGTGGAGTAGCGAATTCTTTATGATCCTTGCCGCCTGATTTGCAATGGTAGAAATGAGCCCAAGATCCTTGACGGTGAAGGCATTGGTCATTTCAGTTGAGTTCAGAATCATCATGCCGAGGATCTCGGTTTCAGCCATGATGGGAACGGCGATGGTGGATTTCACCCCTTCAAGCAAGATGCTTTCGGAGCTATTGAAGCGTTGATCAGAGGACATGTCCGTTGAAATTACGCCCGTTTTGTTCTCCTGGACATAACGGATCAGTGTGGATGACAGCCTCAGCTTCTCGCTCTTACGTCTGGATTTATAGCTCAGGGGAACCATACCTCCGCCCTTGCCCGCAAGAAGGATCACTCCATGATCGTATTCAAGGAATTCGAAGGTTCTTGCCAGAATCCGGTTCAGGGTTTTATCGATATCCCGATCCAGGCTCATTTCATTCTGAAGTTCGTAGGTTACCCTGAGTTTCTCGTAATCGGCTCGCAGGGCTTTTTCGCTGAAGATGTCATCTTCTGAAAGAAACTGCATTTCGCTCTGCGGGGCCATGATGGAGCTGTAACTCCCCTCATCAACATCCTCGATCTCCACCATCTGTGCTGCTTCATGTTCATTGTCTTCAAACAGCAAAAGAGTATTCCCAATGCGGATTTCATCGCCGGTGTACAGAGGCGTTTTTACGGTGATCAGACGGTTGTTGACATACGTGCCATTCCTGCTTGAGCGGTCTTCGATAAAGCACATATGGTTCTCATCCAGGGTGATCGTGCAATGGCTCTTCGAAACCAGGCGGTCCTGGAGCTGGATCCGGTTGCCGGATTCTCTTCCAATGGAATTCTGTTCCTGCAGCTCCACCTTTTTCCTTCCGAATGGGGATATGACGGTAATGTAGGCCATGGCAAGTCCTTAAGGTTGGCGACCGACAGTTTGACTTTGAAAAAAGTGATCCTGTGGAGTAACCGTGCCGAGTGCTTCAGGATTGGAATTTGCTTTTTCAGCAGGCGAACAATAGCATCATACATAAGCTTTCGTCAATGCAATGCGTGGTAAAGCCAACACCCCGTTTTATTTATATGCAGTTTGTATTCGTAAACGGTAACGTACTCATTTTATATATAATATCTGACGGTTGTCTGTGGTGTTCAGGGTGGCAATGCTGGGCGAGAGTCGGTTGTCGGATAGTGCCGTTTCGAGCCGGGTAATGGCAGGGATCCATGGCTGAGATGAAATGAACTGGGGCTGGATGTTCCCCATGCTCTTTCGGAACAGCGTCAACCAGGTTTTCAGAGTAGACTGTTACGGAAAGAGGCCATCAAAGGAAATTAAGCAACGCTTTTGTCCCCGGCAGCTCCAATCAGCTTGCGGGCCAAATTGCGTTCATCCTCGATACTGGTGACTTCTCCGTCAAGCCGTGCGTCCAGCAGCCGCTTCATGATATCGCTGAAACGCGGGCCCGGCTGCAGCCCCAATTCCCGCAGGGCGGTGCCGTCGAGTCCCCGGCGGACGTGACGCAGGTGGGTGATGTACAGCGACACGTAGCGCCGCACTTGCTCATTGGGGGTTCTGGCGGCCAAGTACAGCAGGATTTCCAGCGGCAAGCCGTGAAAGCTGTTGTAGATATCGCTGTTGCAGACATGCGGGCCCCGTTTGAGTCGGCGCTGCAGGGTTTCCAGCATGACCAGCGCCCGTCGTCGATGACCGAATACATGCGCAATGATTCGGCCGGGCATGGTCAGGCGTTGGCACGCTTCTTCAAACTCTTCACTTTTGAGCCGTTCGCAGAGCGCCAGGAAATAGACCTGCCACTGCTGGCAGGGGTCGTCCAGGTACAGCAGCCGGAACCAGGTCAGCAGCCGGGATGATTCGCTGATGCCCCGTTCGTTTTCCGGTGACAGCTTCAGGTTGGGATGGATAAACGGCAGGAGCCCCAGCATCGCCATGCGTTGGACAGCGCCGATCGGCTCGCGCTCATTCAGGATCTGAATCAGTTCGTTGAGCAGACGTGTGCCGCCCACCTTTTCCAGGACCTTCATGCGCACGGCACTGCGGATCAGGTTTTCGGTGTGCGGAGCGATGCGGAATGCCAGGCGCTGTTCGAAACGAATGGCGCGGAAGACGCGGGTGGGGTCCTCCACAAAGGAGAGGTTGTGCAGTACCCGCACCGAACGTTGCTGCAGATCCTGCTGGCCGCCGAAATAATCAGTCACCACGCCGAAGCGGTTGTTGTTGATGCTGAGCGCCAGGGTGTTGATGGTGAAGTCGCGGCGGTACAGGTCGTGGCGCAGGGATGAACGTTCCACCGTCGGCAGCACGCCGGGGGAGTCATAGTACTCCAGTCGGGTACTGGCCACATCCAGTTTGCTCCCGTCGGGCAGCACAACAACTGCCGTACCGAAGATGGGGTGGCTGCGAACCCTGCCCCCCTGCGATGCCGCAAACCGTTCGGCAAAGAAGATGCCGTCCCCCTCCACGGTCAGATCCAGATCCAGGTTTTCCACCCCCAGCAGCAGGTCGCGAACAAAACCGCCCACGGCATACACCGCCAGCCCCAGTTCGTCGCCGATCTTGCCCAGTTCGTGCAGCAGGCTGATGGTGGCGGCAGGCAGACGGCGGTTGATCTGGCCTGTGATGGAGCGGTTTTTGGGGCTCAGCTCCAGCGAGTTCAGGTCGTAGAGCGCCTCGGGCTGCCCCCGGCGACCGCCGTACATGTGCCGCAGCAGGTCGGTGCGGGTCACCGCGCCGCTGAGCTGCTCGCCATCGAAAACCGGAACGAAACGACGATTGCCCTCCACCAGGTATTCCTGGATATCCGACAGCAGTGTGGCAGGCGTGGCCCGCATGAATTCGGTGTGCATGAATTCACTGGCAAGCGAGCTCCCCAGATCGTGATAGAGCGCCTTTTCTACGGTCTTGCGGGAGAGTATCCCGACCATGCGGCCGCTGTCGATGACCGGCATGGCATTGCAGTTGTAGCGCGTCAGCAGGTCGCGGGCTTCGGCAATGGTGATTCCGGTCGGCATGGTCTTGACCGGAGAGGACATGAGATCCCCGGCAGTGATCTGCGGGGTCACCATCAGCCTCAACAGCTCATCCAGCTTCTTCAAAACCTGTTTGAGCTGCAGGTCGTGGACCGTGGCCGAGGCTGCCGTGGCGTGGCCGCCACCCTGGAATCTGCGCATGATCTCGCCCACATTGACTTCGGGGACTCGGCTGCGGGCCACCAGGTAGGTGCGGTTTTCCATGGCCACCACCAGGAACAGGGCGTCCAGGTTCTCCATGTCCCGCATCAGGTGGGCCAGACCGGCGATGTCGGCGATGTAGCTGTCACAGGAGGCGTGGGCGATGGAGATGTTGACGCCATTGAAGCTGGTGGTTTTCAGGTTTTTCAGCAGGGTATTCAGCAGCCCCACCTGTTGTGCGTTCAGTTCCTGGCTGATGAAATCGGACACCAGGTTCAGTCGCGCCCCCTGTTCCAGTAACCAGGCCGCTGCCCGGTAGTCGTCGGCTGTTGTGGGAAGAAACAGCAAGCGGCCGGTGTCCTCATGGATGCCGAGCATCACCAGGGTAGCCTCTTCGGGGGTGAGGGTGATGCCACGTTCTTGCAACAGGCCGGTCAAGATCGTCGATACTGAGCCACAGGGACGGATGATACCGCCGGTCGGTCTGATGCTGGTTTCCAGGGTCGGGTGGTGGTCAAAGACATGCACCTCCAAACCGGGGCGGCCGATGATCTCGGCAAAACGTCCGATGCGGGTGGCTTGCTGGCAATCGACGATGATCAGCCGGGTGATTGCGTCCAGGTGTATATCCTTGGCGCGGGTCAGGGGGGGCAGGTAGCCGGGATGGTGGGAGATGAATTCACGCAGTCCCTTTTCCTGGGAGCCGGGAAAGGAGATCAGCGCATCGGGATAGAGCCGGCCGGCGGCCACCATGGAGCCCAGGCAGTCGAAATCGGCATTTACGTGGGTGGTGATGACGTCCATGGCAGTGGATCTCCCTGAGGGGGCTAGCCGTCGTGTCTCTTGCCCCATGAACTAGGTTTATCGCCCCGCTTTCGTGCTGTCAACGGATTTTATACGGATATCGAATGGTTATCAGACGCATGTGTAACCAGGAGAGGAGGATGGTTCGGGTGGCAAAGCGGGACAGTGATATACGGGCACAAAAAAAGGGGGCGTCGCCACCCCCCTGACTTCTGATTTTGGTTGATCAATCGTCGAAATTTCCCTCCGGTCCCTTGCAGGAGCAGATGGATTTTGCCCGCTCGATGATCTGTTCCCTGGTCCAGAAAGCCGGGTCTTCTATCTGGGCTCCCTTGGGGCCCAGGTCATGGGAACCGGCCTTGAGGATGGCGGCAATTGCCAGCGGTGCGGTGTCACGGGCATTGAAGACGTCGGTCATGATCTTGAAGGCAAACTCCTCGACCCGTTTGGCCATGCGTTCGCGGATCTCCCTGGGCTGAGCCAGGAGCTTGTTCTCGAAGGGGAGGTTGAGACTCTTGTAGTCTCCCTTTTTCCAGCCCTTGGAATCAGCATAGGCAACGATCTCGGCCCACAGTTCCTCGCCCATGCCTTCACCTTTGACCTTGATGAAACTGCCGTCGGCGTCCAGCTGGGCGTTGCCGTAGTCGTTGACTTCCAGTCCCCAGGAGATCATCTGCAGGGCGGTGGCCACATTGGCCTTGGTGGTGACGGTCTTGTGGGCAATTTCGCGCAGCCGTTCGGAACTGTTGCCGGAGGTGCCGTGCTGGGCGCCGCTGACCCGGTAGTCGGTGATGGCGGCATGGATTTCCGCGGTCAGATCGACCTGGATGCCGGCGTCGCTGGCTTCGAGGCCGTGGGTGGTGCCGTTGTTGAGGGCGATCCAGTCGGGGAAGATTTCATGGGCGTTCAGCCCCTGGATCAGAAACTTGGCCTCGGGAACGGTGGAAAGCCCTGCCTTGCCCTTGATTTCACCCACCTCGGTCTCCAGCCCGGCCCAGCGGGGGATGAAGGGGTTGATTTCCAAGTTGGCCAGCAGGTTCTGGTCATCGGGCAGGTGAGAGGCGTCGATGGCAATGGAGGTGATACCCGCCTCGAACATGGTTGGAACCTCCACCTTGGCAGCGGCCAGGTCAGCGGCATTCTTGATGCCGTAGTGGTCGGCATGGATGGCAACCGGTATGGTGATCCCCATTTCGTTGCAGAGCGCGTCGACAATGCGGGCCATGTTCCAGTAGTTGACCGCGCAGTAGGCTGTTCGCCCCCCTTCAGATTTGGCGATTTCGATGATAACGGCTGCGTTCGCACGCTGAGCGGCGTTAAGAACACCACGGATAACGAAATAGTTGCGGCCGTTTGCGGCAAGCGCAATCGCCTTGCCCTTGGCGAGCATGGCCCTGTCGATGCTTTTGCCGCTGACGATTAAAGCCTTGGAGTTGGGAAAGAGCGTTCTGATGGTGGGGGGGCGCCCAATCTGGAGCGCTTTTTCAAAATCTGCCGGATAACCCATGCTACCCTCCTGTGAATGTTATATGTGGTGCGGAAACAGGCACAATCTTATGCCATTTTAATCGTTTGAAATCAAGGGGGAAAAGAGCGTACTATAGAGTACCATAAATGAAGCAGTTGGTGCGTTTTCAGAATAGTTTCCTCTTGATATCGATTCGTTTTGTCAAAAGAAACATTCGGCAAGACATGGACTTTCAATGGTTTTGTTGTAAGCTGCTGGAGTGGGGGACGTGCAGCACACTTTTTTTTAACCTATCAGGAGCCAGTGATCCTGTGGTATGAACCTGGTGACAGAGGGATTGTACGGTACATGCCATGATGATCTGTTTTGTTTCGGCGGTTTCTTAAATCCATGGAGGCGTGTGATGCGTTATCTGTTATCCATACTGTGCATTCTGCTGATTGCAGCATCGGCGGCACAGGCAGAGTCTGATCGCCAGCCGATAGGGCTCGTGAAGGCTGCCAGCGGTGACGCAGCCATTCTCCGCGATGCTCGTCGCGTGACAGCCAAGCCCGGCAATCAGCTTTTTCAGGGCGATGTGCTTTCCACCGGCGCAACCGGTTCGCTGGGTGTCATTCTGCGGGATGATACGGTCCTGTCCCTCGGCCCATCGTCCGAAGCCCACTTGGATCAGTTCGCCTTTAAGCCGGCCGAGCAGAAACTGGGTATGGTGCTGAAGTTTACGCGTGGTGTTATCAGCTATCTCTCCGGAAAAGTGGCAAAGCTTGCTCCCGGATCCGTTCGGCTTGAAACGCCGTCGGCAACGCTTGGGGTCAGGGGAACCTATCTTGCCGTCAGGATTGAGCCATGAAGAAACTGGGGATCCGTAAACTGATGCTGCTGGTCAGTTATGTCGTTGTCGTGCTGTTGGCAGGATGCGCCGGGCCTAAGCCCAAGCCCGTGAGTTATGTCGTGCTGCTTCCCGTGGATGGCAAGGTTTCCGGTGAAGTCGTGGTGTCAAACTCCCATGGCTCGCAGGTTCTGAATCAGTCCTGGCAGACAACGGAGATTGGTTCGGATAATCTAGCGCCGGGCAAACCGGTGGTGCGGGACAAGGCAGCGGTCCAGGCCTTGGTCGGCTCTGCCCTGACCGCCATGCCGCTGCCGCCGGTTCGCTACATCCTCTATTTCGAGACCAACAAGGCCAAGCTCACGCCTGAGTCGAAGCGCATGCTTCCCGAGATTCTCAAAGCTGTCAAGGATCGCCACCCAGCTGAAATGTCGGTTATTGGGCACACCGATACCGTGGGGTCTCCCAAAAGCAATTACCAGCTAGGTCTGTTACGGGCAAACTCGGTTACCGCCCAATTGACACTGCTTGGTGCCAGACCGGCTCTGGTCGAAATAGATTCCCACGGTGAGTCCAACCCGTTGATCAAAACGCGCGACAATACCCCTGAACCACGCAACCGTCGCATAGAGGTCACCATTCGCTAGGCGGTACGCCCCAAACCGATCTGCCGGCGATCCGTGAGGATACATGATGTGACCAGACTGACCCCCACCCACCATAGTCGGCTCCCCGGCAGCGGCAGGACCTTGCTTGCCGTGTGCGGAGCTGTCCTGACAATCTGCCTTGTTGCGTTCTCCCTGTCCCAGCCCTCCTTTGTTACATACCTGGATGGTCGTTTCTTTGATGGCCTGACCAAGGATGATACTCCTCCGCAGGTGGACCAGTGCCCGGTTGTTGTGGCGCTGGACGATGAGTCGCTGGCACGTTACGGTCGCTGGCCATGGCCGCGATCGCTTGTGGCGCGGTTATTGGCGCGAATCGCGGACCAAAAACCAGCTGCGGTGGGAATTGACGTGATTTTTGCAGAAGCCGAGTTTTCCTCCGCCAGTGGGCGGTCTTCGGCTGCTCCTCCTCAACTGTCTGCCGGAGACCTGGCCCTGGTCAGGGCCTTGGAAAACGGCCCCTTTGTGCCCGGTTTCGAGTTGACCTTTGGCCAGCCTGTATTCTCCAGGAATGTTGAACGGGGGCTGTACCCGCTGAACATGGTTTCCGTGGGAAAGGGAGCGGTCGTCGATCCCCTCAAACGCCTCTTGAGTGCATCAGGTGCTGTCGGCAGTTTGCCGGTGTTTTACCGGGGAGCCGGCGCATCCGGATTTCTCAACGGAGCCAGGGAGCAGGACGGGGTGCTGCGCAGGATGCCGGTTCTCATGGAGCAGGGGGGCGCTATCTATCCCAGTCTGGCCCTGGCAACGGTACTGCGGTCACTCGGTTCGCCGGGTGTGGTCCTCCAGGCTACCTGGTGGGGAGATCTGGCCCTGAAGATCGGAGACAGCAGAATTCCTCTGGATGAACGTGGACGCATTCTGCTCCGCTATCGAAAGCGGCATGCCAGCGCCACGATGTTTTCGGCATCGGCTCTGTTGGATGGAACGGTGCCTCGATCCGCATTGCAGGGGCGGGTGGTGCTGCTGGGTGCAACGGCAACCGGCATGGGCGACCTGGTTGCAACTCCCCTGGACAGGCTGATGTCCGGTGTCCAGATTCACGGCATAGTCGCGGATAATATCCTGAAGGGGGATTTTGCCCGCCCGGCTCCCTGGGGGTACCGCCTGGTGGCAGCGCTGGCACTGGGATTGTGCGCTACCCTTGTCTGTGTCCTGTTTCCGGCGATTCGGGGGGCATTGCTGCTGGTTGTAGTCGCTGCCGGGACTTGGCAGGGTGCGGTCTGGTTGTTCCACTCCCGTGGCCTGTTCCTCCCGCCCGTTTTCCCCCTTGTCACGCTGTTCTCAACCTTTTCTCTGTTGACGCTCATTCGTCTGTTCCATGTGGAGAAGAAGGCGCTGCACCAATCCCTTGATCTGGCAAAAGCCAGGGATTTTATCATGACCTCCATGGCTGCGCTGGCCGAAATACGGGACACCGAAACCGGTGGTCATATCATGCGCACCCAGCGCTACCTGCATGCCCTCTGTACCGAAATATCCCATCATCCGCGCTTCAAGCCGTTGCTGGATCCTGAAAAAATAGAATTGATTTCAAAGCTGGCCGTTCTCCATGATATCGGTAAGGTCGGCATTGACGACAAGCTGCTCCGAAAACCGTCGCGCTTCACGGCCGAGGAATACGAAACGGTCAAGAAACACACCGCCCATGGAAGGGACGCGCTGGCCAGGGCCGAGTTGCGGGTTGGCGACTTCAGCGATGAACTGCTGAACTTTGCCAAGGATATTGCCTATTCGCACCATGAACGCTGGGACGGCCAGGGATATCCCGAAGGGCTGCGCGGAGACCTGATACCCTGGGCCGCCCGACTCATGTCCGTTGCCGATGTCTATGACGCCCTGGTTTCACGGAGGGTATACAAGGAGCCGGTTCCCCACGAAGAGGCGGTTCGTATCATCAGTAACGGCAGGGGCGGACAGTTTGATCCGGATGTTGTGGACGCCTTTCTGAGGGTGCAAGCCTCCTGGCGGCAGATCGCGCTGGAACTTGCCGACTCGAACAATGTGGAGATTGATCTGAAGTGAAGGCTATGCCGGCAGGTGTGTCAGGGGTACACCCGCGCCAGGAATTCCACCGAACAGGCCGGTTTACAGTTGCCCTGAATATCGACGGTGATCTGGTAGGTAAACTGGACCCCCTGTTCAACCCTCTGCAGCTCCTGCAACATGGTCCGGCTGCGGATGTATGAGCCAACCGTCACCGGGGCGGGGAAACGCACCCGATTGAGCCCGTAGTTGATCCTCAGGCGCATGCCGGGATAGTTCTTCTCAAAAAAACCGGGAGCATTGCTCTGAGTCAGGAGTGGTAGCAGGGAAAGGGTCAGGTAGCCGTGGGCAATGGTCGTGCCATAGGGGGATTCAAGGCGGGTACGTTCGGGATCGGTGTGGATCCACTGCTGATCGCCGGTTGCCGCCGCAAAGGCATCTATGCGCTGCTGGTCGATCTCCAGCCAGGGGCCGCAGTGCAGCTCGGTTCCAATTTTCGGTTGATAGAGCGCGATCAGGTCATCGGCTGCGGACATGTTCGGTGTACCTCACGTGGGGAAAATAATGATTGCCAAGCACTTCGCTGCTATGGTATCGCAGATTTCCTGATGCACCTCAAGGGGGATTACACATGACTCTGCACAAAAATCTGAAATCGCTTGGCGCCGGTACAACCGGCTATCGCTATGATCAACCCGATGCCTCGCTGCTGGAGGCTTTCCCAAGCCCCTTTGCCCAGCCGGATCTGAATCCGGCCGGCGCTGTGGGAACGCTGCATATCGAGTGCCCCGAATTCACCTGTCTCTGTCCCATGACCGGCCAGCCCGACTTTGCCAAAATCGTGATCGATTACCAACCCGATGGACTCTGCGTGGAAAGCAAGAGCCTCAAGCTGTACCTGGGGTCGTTTCGCATGCATGGCGAATTCCATGAGGCCAGCGTCAACCGCATCTGTAACGATCTGGTCAAGCTACTATCACCGGCCTGGCTGACGGTGCGCGGCGAGTTCACCCCCCGTGGCGGCATTCCCTTCTGGCCCACGGCGGAATATCGCAAAAAATAGTACCGCAATTTATACCAAAGGAGTTTGCATGTTCAGCACGTCCGATTTCAAAAAAGGGCTCGTCATCCAGTTGGATGGCGCCCCCTGTCTGATTGTCGATGTCACAACCCAGTCACCCACGGCCCGTGGTGCCAACACCATGGTCAAGACCAAATACCGCAATCTGATCACCGCTCAGGTGCTGGAAAAAACCTTCCGTTCCGGCGACAAGGTGGACGAGGCTGATTTCGAGCGCCACAAGGGGCAGTTTCTGTATGCCGACGGTGGGCGGGGTATGTTCATGGATCTGGAAACCTACGAGCAGTTCGAGATGGATGAAGGGGATTTTCAGGAGCTGGCCCCCTTCCTGCTGGAGGGAACAGAAGTGGTGCTGGGCCTTTTCGAAGGTCGCCTGGTCAATGTGGATCTACCCATGACCGTGGAGCTGACCATTTCCGAGACCGTTCCGGTCATGAAAAATGCCACGGCCACTGCCCAGACCAAGGAGGCGGTGCTGGAGACCGGTCTCAAACTCCAGGTTCCCCCCTATTTGGAACAAGGCGAGCGGATCAAGGTGGATACCCGCGATGCGCGATTTATCTCACGGGCCTGAGTACTCAGCCGGTCCGGCCATACAGAACTCGCCTGCTGTTTACTCAAAAAGCGCTGCTCGCGATGGGCTCATTAATAAAAATGGGCCCGATTATTCGAAAAGAGTTGACAGTCACAGCCCGCTTTACTACTATTACTAACTCCCGCGGGCCTATAGCTCAGTTGGCTAGAGCCACCGGCTCATAACCGGTTGGTCCCAGGTTCGAGTCCTGGTGGGCCCACCATTTTTACAGTAAGGAAGATACGCCGGATGCCGGCAAAATTACGAACGGGGCTGTCCATGCCATCATATCTCCAAGAGTGCACACCGAGAGGTTGCACTCTTTTTCTTTGTAGCGAATGAAAAAAGCGAAGCTCTCAGATATACTCGGAATCATTGGAAAAATGGCTCCGCCAGGGTTGGCCGAATCGTGGGATAACTCAGGGCTCCAGCTGGGCGACCCGACCGCGACAATTTCACGCATCATGGTTGCCCTGGATGCAACCCCCACCGTTATCGAATCTGCACTGGCTTCCGCCTGTAACCTGCTTGTCACCCATCATCCCCTGATTTTCACCGCCCAGAAGTCCATATCCGCCACCACTCCCCTGGGTGGTTTGATCCATGCAGCCATCCGCGGTGGCCTGGCCGTTGTCAGTATGCACACTAATTACGATTGCGCCGAAGGCGGGTTGAATGACCTGCTGGCGCAACGGATCGGGCTATCCGCCTGCACCCCGCTTCAGGTGACTTCAACTCGTGAACTTGCCAAGTTGGTGGTCTATGTACCCGCGGAACATCTGGAACCGGTACGCACCGCATTGCTTCCACACACCGAAGTTCTGGGCGCCTATTGCGGTTGTTCCTTTTCCTCCCCGGGCGAGGGAACCTTTACCCCGCTGGAGGGTGCACATCCGTTTATCGGCTCCCTCGGCCAGCAGGAACGGGTTGCGGAATGCCGGCTTGAACTGCTCGTCGAGCGCACCGCTGTGCCGCGGGCTATCAAAGCTCTGCTGGCCGCCCACCCCTATGAGGAACCTGCCTTTGATGTCTATCCGCTGCTCAATGAGGGGCGCAAGCTTGGCTTGGGACGTATCGGCCGCTTGACGGAACCGGTTTCCCTGGCATCGTTTGCCGCACGTTTGCAGCAGAGTCTCGCGGCCCCCGGACTGCGCTTTGTGGGTGACCCCGATGCAGCCATACGCAAGGTTGCCCTGTGCAGTGGCGCCGGCGCCTCGCTGTTGCGGATTTCGGTCAGGGCTGGTGCAGATGTTCTGGTGACCGGTGATGTCAAATACCATGAAGCACGGGAGGCCGAAGACCTGGGCATTGCCCTGATCGACGCCGGACATTTCCCCACGGAAATCATTATGGTGGATGCGGTGGCTGAACGGCTCGCAGGGATGCTTGCCGAAGCGGGATTCGCAGAGTGCGAGGTGTTGCCGTGCCGTGTCGAGATCGATCCATTTAACACTCTTTTATGAACAGTCACTTATCACATATTCTTTGTACCGGGAGGATGCAGCTTTGAAAAAAAGACTTGAAATGCTGGAGCAACTGCAGGAAATCGATCTTCAGATCGATGTGTTGAAGAAAACCCAGGGCGGATTTCATGATGAAATGACTGAAATCGAGCAGGGGCTTGGCGTTGCCCGTGAAGAGCTGGCTGGCCTGAAGGCGAAGTGTGCCCTGCTGGAACAGGAAAAACTGGAGTTGGAGACCGGGCTTGCCGCCGAGCGGGAAAATATCCAGCGCTCCGAAACCAACATGAAGGAGATCAAGACCAATAAGGAGTTTCAGGCTGTGGGGCGTGAAATAACCGCTGCCCGCAAACAGACTGTCGAGTTGGAAGAGCAGATCCTGCAGAAAATCACTAAAATTGATGAACTGAATGACGAGATTGCCTCCAAGTCCTCCTCCCTTGAGGAGTTGGAGCAGAACACCGCGCAGCGTCGCAACGAGAAGCAGGCTGAACTCGATAACCTTCAGCAGAATATCGATGCCGACACCACCCGCCGCGAAGAGATTACCAAGGAGTTGCCCGCCAGCCTGATCAAGCGCTATAACAGCCTTCGTGAACAGCGTCGCGGATATGCCATCGCCTTTGCCCGCGACGGGTACTGTCTGGGTTGCAACATGAATCTGCCGCCTCAGCTCTTCAACACGCTGTACCGCGCCGACGAACTGATTAGCTGCCCCCACTGTCAGAGGGTGTTGATCCTGAAGCAGAACCAGGGCTAGCACGAATAAGGGTTTGGCTGAAGCAGAACTGATGGCCGCCGCCGAAGGTTCGGGGGAGGAAAGTCCGGGCTCCACAGGGCGCGATGCTGGATAACGTCCAGCGGGGGTGACCCCAGGGAAAGTGCCACAGAGAGAAGTCCGCCTGTCAAGCGCAGGTAAGGGTGAAAGGGTGAGGTAAGAGCTCACCGGGTCCATCGGTGACGGTGGATGCCAGGTAAACCCCATCGGGAGCAAGATCTAATAGGGAGGCGCTAAGGGCTGCCCGCCCATGCCTCCGGGTTGATCGCTTGAGGCTGCCGGCAACGGTAGACCCAGATGAATGGCCATCACCCTGGAAGGGGTAACCCGACCAGGGAACAGAACCCGGCTTACGGACTGCTTCAGCCATTTTATACTTTTTTCAGGAACGATTTGAATGGATGACCAGACTATCTGGAACAGGGTGGTTGCGACTGCTGACGCGAGCTACGACCGGTTGTCCGCCACAGCCAGGTCGCGTCTTGATGAACATCTCAGCCGTATCATGCAGCTCAAGCAGGATCTGTACGAATGTTCTCAGGCTGCCGGAAGCTCGCAGATCTGCAGGGAGTGTGGCGGCACATGCTGCCTGAACGGCAAGTTTCATGTCAGTGTCCTGGATCTGCTGGTCTATCGCAGCGCCAGGGTCGAACCGGTTGTACCACATTTTGAAAACAGCCCGCTCTGCCCCTATGGAGGAACGGCCGGCTGTTTAATGCCGCCCCGTTTCCGCTCCATGACCTGCCTGGTTTTTAACTGCGAACTTGTTGAAAACCGAATGGATGACAGGGAGAAGGAGCGTTTTGCAGCTGGTGAACATGCCTTGCGCAAGGCGATCCTCGGGGCGGAGGAACTGTTGGAATACCGGGCTGGAAGGGCAGTCCTGCTCAGCGGTAACGATTAATACGGTGAAAGCTTCCTGCCACCCAGGGCAGTTGATCCCGGAATACTGAAATTTCCTACCACGAAGGATACGCGATGGCGACAATCAACGACGTTGTTTTGGTCCATGTTGACAACAAACCCGGTTTTTACGCCCGTATTGAAGCGATCAGCCCCGATGAGAGACCTGGCTGGTGGCAGGTGCGTTTGCTTGTGTTCACCTTTCCGTTACAGGTGTTTACCTGGATACTGGATGAGTATCAGCTTGAAGGAGCCGACTTTACCATGGGGGGGACCCCCATCCGCATGGAACCGGTTGTTTCCCCCGTGGTGGAGGGGGCTGCTCAACAGGAACAGGGACAGAAGGACGATCTCCACGTTCCTCGTCAGGATGGGGGCGGGTCCAAGGTTGTCTCTCTGGCGGATCGCAGAAAAAAATAGGTTCATACAGATATTAAAGGATCACCAGCCTCCCCGGTATCGGGGGAGGCTTTTTTGTGGGAAAAAGCTTATGTAAATCATGTTTTTGTCTTGACACACACCCTGACCACCGCTATATTTTTCCGCACGGTGGAAAAAAGTGGAAAATGGTGGAAATGTGTCCGATCGAGACGCCATATTCGGTGGAGAAAATCTCAGCTCCATTGACAGCAAGGGGCGTACCTGCATCCCGGCCAAGTTCCGGGAAGCCATGGTTACGGCCTTTGGCGACGAGCGCTTTGTCATAACCAAGGCGCAGCCGATCAACCTTGGCGACAGCGCCTATGCCCGTGGTCTGTCGGTCTTTCCCCTGAACGTCTGGTCGGAAATCAAGCGTAAGGCACTGGCCAACGAGGGTGGATTCACTTCAAAGCAGCTGGACAGCATCAAACGTCAGTTCCTGAACCCGGCCGAGGAGTGCGTAACCGACAAGCTGGGCCGGGTGCTGATTCCGCCCTCATTGCGTGTTCATGCCAAACTGGAGCGTGAGCTGTGGTTTGTGGGCATGGACAGGCGTTTTGATATCTGGAGCAAGGATACTTATGACAGAGTCAATGACCAGGATGAACAGAATCTTCCTGATGATTTGACGGCGATCGGTTTTTAATGTCCGGCTTTCAACATCTCTCGGTCATGCCGGAAGAAGTCATCCGCTTTCTTGAGCCCATGCCTGGTGGCTGCTATCTGGATGGCACCCTGGGAGGGGCTGGCCACGCTGCCCTGATCGCCGAGCGGTGCCTGCCGGGTGGTGGAACACTGATCGGTATCGACCGCGATTGCGAGGCGCTGGAGGCGGCCGCGGACCGCCTGGCCAGTTTTGGCGAAGGTGTCAGGCTGGTTCATGGTGATTTTGCACGTGTCGCCGAGCACCTCAGTTCTCTCAGTATACCCCAGCTTGACGGGTTTATTCTCGACTTGGGTGTTTCCTCACACCAGCTGGACAGTGTCCAGCGTGGTTTCAGTTTTCAACAGGATGCGGCGCTGGATATGCGCATGGACAGCGGTGCCGGAGAAACGGCTGCCGATCTGGTAAACAGCCTTCCGGAGTACGAACTGGAGCGGATCATCAAGGAGTTTGGCGAAGAGCGCTGGGCAAAACGTGTGGCCGCCTTTATCGTCAAAGCCCGCTCCGAAGCGCCGATTGAAAGCACCTTTCAGCTGGTGGATATCATCAAGGGCGCTATTCCCAAGGCTAAATGGGAAGAACGCCTGCATCCCGCCACCCGCACGTTTCAGGCACTGCGAATCGCGGTAAACCATGAGCTGGAGAGTCTGGAGCAGGGTCTCAGGGGGGCGCTGGATCATCTCAAGCCGGGTGGGCGGGGTGTGGTGATCTCCTTTCATTCGCTGGAGGATCGCATCGTCAAGCATATCTTCCGCGAGTATGCCACCGGTTGCATCTGTCCCCGCAATTTGCCGGTCTGTGTGTGTGGCAGGCAGCCGCTGATGCGGATCCTTACCGGAAGACCGGTCATGGCCAAGGAAGAAGAGGTTCTGCGGAACCCACGGGCGCGCAGCGCAAAGCTGCGAGCGGTGGAGAAACGCTGAAGGATCGGAAAGTGTTGCAGTTGCAAGGAGGTCAATCATGGCGCAAGCAAAAACTGAATACGGCAAGGTAGCTGCTCCGCGAGCGTTTGGCGGCGCGGGAGTGTCGCTTCAGCGTCTTGACATGTTCAAATTTCTGATGGTCTGCATGTTCCTTCTGACGATCGTTTCGGTTTTCCATGTCTGGTCGCGCTTCAAGCTGATCGATCTGAATCTGCAGATAGCCGAGTCAAACAGACAGCTCAAGGAAGCGGATCAGGAACAGAAACGGCTCAAACTGGAAGTTGCCTCTCTGCGGACACCTTCACGCATAGAAACTATTGCTAAAAATGATTTGGGAATGGCGCTGCCGACCGAGCAACAGGTGATCATCGTTAAATGAGGGAAGATCGTGAAAAATGGGCCCGGACCCGGATAGTCATCATCGGCGTCCTTTTCGGTCTGTTGTTCATGGCTGTCAGCGGCCAGGCGTTCAAACTCCAGATCCTGCAGCACGAGGATATGATCAAGAGAGCCGAGCGTCAGCACCAGCACGTGGTGCCGCTCACCCCGGCGCGTGGCGCAATCATGGATTGTAACGGCAACAACTTGGCCGTATCCGTTGAAATGCAATCATGTTACGCCGAACACCGGAATATTGATGATGTTGCGGGCACCGCGGCCCTCCTGGCCCCTTTTCTGGAGATGCCAGCCCAGGAAATTGCCCGTAAGATAAACGGTGCTCGAAATTTTATCTGGCTGGCGCGTCGCATACCCCCTGAGAAGGCGGTGCGAGTCAGAAATCTCAAACTGCGTGGCATCGGGTTTGCTCCGGAGACAAAACGCTTCTACCCGAACTCGGAAGTAGCTGCCCATGTGATCGGCTTCACCGGTCTCGACCCGGCCGGTCTGGATGGTGTGGAGCTCAAGTATGATTCGGTCATTCTGGGCAACACCGGCTATCTGGTGACTGAACGGGATGCCCTGGGACGGGACATAGCTCCGAAAGCAGAGCTGGTCAAGAGTTCTTCTCCCGGCAAGAATATTGTCCTGACGCTTGACAAAAATATCCAATACATTGCCGAGCGTGAGTTGAGCAAGGCGGTTATTGCCAGCGGCGCCAAAAACGGCATGGTTCTGGTGATGGAACCGGATACCGGTAAAGTCCTGGCCATGGCCAATTACCCGACCTTTAACCCCAACTCCTATTTTCGCCACTCCCAGGCCGAACTGCGCAACCGGGTCGTGGTCGACAGTTTTGAACCCGGATCGACCTTCAAGACCTTTCTGATTGCAGCGGCTCTCGAGGAAAAACTCGTCAAACCGACTGACACCTTCAACTGCGAAAACGGCAGCTATACCATTGTCAACCACACTATCCATGACACCCACAGTTATGGGCGTCTGTCGGTGTCGGACATTCTGAAACACTCCAGCAACATCGGCGCAGCCAAGATCGGTTTCAAGCTGGGCGACGACCGGCTTGCCCGTTATCTGCGGAATTTCGGGTTCGGCGAGCGATCGGGAATCGACCTGCCCGGCGAATCCCCCGGCAATATGCGCAGCAAACAGCGCTGGTACGGCATCGATCTCGCAACGATCTCCTTTGGACAGGGCATTACGGCATCAGCGGTGCAGTTGACGGCGGCGTTGTCCGCCATTGCCAATGGCGGTAACCTGATGAAACCCTATGTGGTGGAGCGTATTCTGGATGACAGCGGCAATGTGGCCCAAAAGTTTGAGCCCCAGCTGTTACGCCGGGTAATTTCCGCGGACACGGCGCAGAAGGTGACCAAGATGATGGAAGGGGTTACCAGCGATGGCGGCACCGGTACAAACGCCGCTGTTGAGGGATTTCGTGTGGCGGGCAAGACCGGTACGGCTCAGAAGGCTGATCCGGTGACCCACCGTTACTCGGCTTCCAAGCGGACCGGTTCGTTTATCGGTTTTATACCGGCCGACAAGCCCCGTCTTACCATCCTGGTCGTAATTGATGAGCCCAAGACCAGCCCGTACGGCGGTGTGGTCGCCGCTCCTGCCTTCCACGGGATTGCACTCAACGCCCTGGCCTATCTGAAGATAGTTCCCCAGAACGGGACGCTCAAGCCACCCAAGGCCATGGAAGCCAAAACGAATCAAACCACTCCGCAGGAAGCCATGTCCGAGGGAGATGGGATGGACGTGCCAGCCGGTGGTGAGGTCATGCCCGATTTTCGCGGTATGAGTATGCGGCGTGTCATGCAGGTGATGGAAAAACGGAACATAAACATCAGGCTTATGGGCAGCGGTCGCGCAATGGAGCAGAACCCGTTGCCGGGGCAAACGATCAGAGGCGTCGACGGAGTCTGGGTTAGATTTGCTCCTTCGGCCTGAATTTTTTAACCTGATGTAACAGTACTCGTCTGCGCCCTCTGTGGAGATCATATGAAGCTTACCCAATTGCTCGGCGCACTCGAAAATTATGATCTCCACGGAAATGGCGGCGTGGAGATCAGCTCACTTACCTGCGATTCTCGACGTGTTGTTCCCGGTGCGCTCTTTTTTGCATTACGGGGAGCTGTCGTGGATGGCCACCGCTTTATCGCAGCTGCTGTTGCCGCTGGCGCGGCAACGATTGTGCTTGAGGATGGCGGGTGCGCCCCCTCAGGAATCCCCTGGGTCAGGGTCGCGGACGGACGAATCGCCATGGGACGAATGGCCGCTGAATTCCACGGCAACCCCACCGCTGCCCTGCCGCTGATCGGTATTACCGGAACCAACGGTAAGACCACCACCACCTACCTGATCGAAGCGATTCTCCTTGCCGCCGGTTTACCTGCGGCGGTACTGGGAACCATCAGCTACCGCTTCAACGAAACGAATATTACGGCGTCCCACACCACACCCGAGTCTACCGAACTGCAGGCAGCATTCAAACAGTTGGCTGCTGCGGGCGCCAAGGCTTTTGTGATGGAGGTTTCCTCCCATGCACTGGAACAGAAACGGGTGGATGGTTGCCATTTCGATGTGGGCATCTTCAGCAACCTGACCCGGGACCACCTGGATTACCATGTCACCATGGAGAGCTATCTGCAGGCCAAGCTGAGGCTCTTTACCGAATTTCTGAAACCCACATCCGCCAAACCCGAGCGCTGTGCAGCAATCAATATGGATGATGAGCAGGGTCCCGTTGTTGCTGCTCGGGCAGTCTGCCCGGTTATTGGCTATGGCATTGACCATCGGGCTGATGTGCGGGTCGAAGACGTTTCCCTGACGGTTGATGGTATTCGCGCTACCCTGGTCACACCCAAGGGTTCAATTGCCTTCTCGTCGCGGTTGATGGGGCGATTCAATCTCTCCAATATCCTGGCGGCGGCAGCAGGCGCCATCGCTCTCGGTCTGCCGCTAGAGGCGATCAAAACCGGTATCGAACGTCATGCCACCGTACCTGGCCGAATGGAGCGGGTGGAAAATGGCTGCGGATTCACGTTGCTGGTTGATTACGCCCATACCGGCGATGCGCTGGAAAATGTGCTGACCACGCTGCGGGAGCTGAAGCCGGAGCGTATCATCACGCTCTTCGGCTGCGGAGGTGACCGCGATCCGGGCAAACGACCGATCATGGGCCGGATCGCTGCCTCTATGAGTGATCTGGCCATCGTGACCTCCGACAACCCGAGGACAGAGGACCCCGCTTCGATCATGGACCAGATCCGGGCCGGCATTGTGCCGTTGGGGCTCAGGGAATTCACGGTGGAAGAGCTTGATGAACAGGCCGGCCAGGACTTGTCTCCGCCTGTTGACAGGGGGTTTGTGATGCTGGAAAACCGCCGGGTGGCGATCCGGCTGGCGGTGCGCCTTGCCCGCAGGGGTGATATCGTGCTTTTGGCAGGTAAGGGGCATGAGGATTATCAGATTATCGGTACAACCAGACAGCATTTTGACGATCGGGAAGAAGCCAGGCTGGCGTTTGCAGAGCGGGGACTCTAGATGTTTACCCTTACCGAAATAGCCGCCGTAACCGGTGGCAGCATCCATGGCGAATGCCAGGGCAATGTGAGTGGCGTTTCCACCGATTCGCGCACGGTCAGGGCGGGAGAGTTGTTTGTGCCGCTGCGCGGCGAGCGTTTCGACGGCCACGACTTTATCTGCCAGGTGGCAGCCAAGGGGGTTGGCGCTGTTCTGGCGGATGAAAATTATTCCGGGGAACTCCCCGCCAGCCTGCCTGTCATCAGGGTGGCTGATTCGCTGCGCGCCCTGGGAAATCTGGCAGCGGCCCACCGGCGACGTTTTACCCTGCCAATGGTTGCCGTTACCGGCAGCAACGGCAAAACCACCACCAAGGAGATGCTGGCGACGATCATGGAGCAGACCGGACCGGGGCTGAAGACCTCCGGCAACCTCAACAACCTGATCGGCCTGCCGCAGATGCTGTTTAAGCTTGATGCCGGGCACCTCTGGGCTGTGCTGGAGATGGGCATGAGCGAGCCGGGTGAGATCGACCGCTTGGCTGAAATCGCCGCGCCGCAGACCGGTATCGTGCTGAACGCCTTTCCGGCCCATCTGGAAAGCATGAAGAGTGTGGAGGGGGTGGCCAGGGCCAAGGGTGAGTTGCTGTTGCGGCTGCCGGCTGGTGGCTGCGCCATCATCAACCGGGACGATGTGCTGATTGCCCGGCAGCCTTCATCAGCCGGTGTGAGACGGGTTTTTTTCGGACTGGGTGATGCCGATGTGTGCGCCACGGAGATCGAATCACTGGGCACCGAAGGCCAGCGTTTCCAGCTCCACCTTGATACGGGCAGCTTTCCGGTCGTGCTGCGTTCCTTTGGCAGGCACTCCGTTTACAATGCCCTGGCAGCAGCTGCGGCGGCTTACTCTCTCGGAATTGATCCGCAGCTGATCCAGAGCGGCCTGGAACGGTTCCGCCCCTTTGACAAGCGTTTCCAATTGGAGCAGCATGAAGGCCTGGTGCTGATCGACGACAGTTACAACGCCAACCCGGTTTCCATGGAGGCTGCCCTGGTCACCCTGGGGGAACTCAAGGAAGGCCGGCGCGCCTTTGTGGCACTGGGCGATATGCTGGAGATGGGCTCCAACGAAGTTCAGCTGCATCACTCCCTGGGAGTCCAGGCAGCGCGGGTTGCGGACCGGCTCTATCTGTTCGGCGATCTGACGGCCCATACTGCCGACGGCGCCCGTTCGGCGGGAATGGATGCGGCAAACATAATCCACACACAACTGCATGACGAAATCGTCGCCGATATTCTGGAGCATGCCGAAGCGGGCGATTTTGTACTGGTCAAGGGGTCGCGCGGCATGCGCATGGACAGGGTATCTGAGGGAATTAGGGCCCGAAAAGTGTAGGGTCACTGTCCCTGTGGCCGTCCTGACAGGTTTATTGCAACCATCATAACGAGGGCAACCACTGCTGATTGCCCCATAACATACGGGGAACTACCATGCTGTATCACCTGCTCTATCCTCTGGCCGGCAACGTCAAGCTCTTCAATATTTTCAAATACCTGACGTTCCGTACCATCTATGCCATGATCACGGCGCTCCTGGTCTGTTTTGTGCTTGGTCCCTGGGTAATCCGCATGCTGGAGGGGCTGCAGGCCCGTCAGGTGATCCGCACCGATGGGCCGGAATCACACCTGCAAAAACAGGGCACTCCGACCATGGGTGGGGTGATGATCCTGGCAGCCATCATTATTCCCACCCTGCTGTGGGCGGATCTCTCCAACCAGTACGTTTGGACGGTGCTGTTCATTACGGTGGGCTATGGTCTGATAGGTTTTGTGGACGATTACAAGAAGGTGGTGGAGAAAAACTCCAAGGGGCTGTCGGCACGCCAGAAGATGTTCTGGCAGTTTCTGCTGGCCGGCGCCGTGGGGGTATTCCTGTTTGTCAAACCCGAATTCAACGAACAGCTTTACGTCCCCTTCTTCAAGAATTTTCATCCCGATCTCTGGTTCTGGTATATCCCCTTTGTGACTATCGTGGTTGTGGGGGCCAGCAATGCGGTTAATCTGACCGACGGCCTTGATGGTCTGGCCATCGGGCCGGTGGCAATCAATGCTGCAACCTATATGCTCTTCAGCTATATTGCCGGTCACGCCACCCTGTCTGCCTATCTGCAGGTGCCGCGGGTAGCGGGCGCCGGCGAACTGGCCGTGGTCTGTGGAGCCATGGTGGGGGCCGGGCTGGGGTTTCTCTGGTACAACTCCTATCCGGCCGAAGTCTTCATGGGTGACGTGGGCTCGCTCTCCCTGGGGGGAACTTTGGGGACCATTGCCGTCATAACCAAACAGGAGATCCTGCTGGTGATCGTGGGGGGCATTTTTGTGGTGGAGGCGCTGTCGGTTATCTTTCAGGTCGGATCGTACAAGTACCGCGGCAAGCGCATCTTCCGCATGGCGCCGATACACCATCACTTTGAGCTGAAGGGGGTGGCCGAGCCGAAGATCATTGTCCGGTTCTGGATCATCACCATTATCCTGGCGCTGGTGGCGATATCGACGTTGAAGATGCGCTGACACGGGCAGAGTACAGGTTATGGAGTCCGAGATTACCATGCAGCTGAATGACAAAAATATTCTCGTGGTTGGCCTGGCCAAAACCGGTCTGGCCTGTGCCCGCTTCCTGGCATCCCGTGGTAGCCGGGTAACGGTCACCGACATGCGCGGCGAATCGTCCCTGGCCGAACAGCTGGGCTGTCTTGACGGTTTTGAGATCAAACGGGAACTCGGCTATCACGATCAGCATACTTTTCAGACCAGCGACCTGATCGTGGTCAGTCCGGGCGTACCCCGCACGCTTCCGCAGCTGATCGTGGCGCAGGGAGCCGGGGTCGAAATCATCAGCGAAATCGAACTGGCATCCCGTTTTATCCAGGCGCCGATGGTCGCCATAACCGGAACCAACGGCAAGACCACCACCACCACCATCATCGGCGAACTGTTCAAACAGAATGGTTTTCGTACCTTTGTGGGTGGCAATATCGGCAACCCCCTGATCGAGCTGGCCGAATCCGGTGAGCCCGTGGAGCGGGTAGTGGCGGAAATCAGTTCCTTCCAGCTGGAATGGATTTCCCGTTTTCGTCCCACGGTGGCGGCCCTGCTGAACCTGAGCGAGGATCACCTGGACCGCTACGCCTCCTACCGGGAATACATCGAAGCAAAGCTACGCATCTTTGAGAACCAGACCGGGGATGATTTTGCAGTGGTCAATGCCGACGATGCCCTGGTCATGGAACATGCCGCCACGTTCAGAGCGCAGTTGTTTCCCTTCAGCCGCAAAACCGAGCTGGATGAGGGCATTTTCCTTCGCAACGATACCATTGTCTGGCGACACAGCGGTCGTGAAGAGCGCCTGCCCATTGCCGGCGTGCGCCTCCAGGGGGTGCACAACCTGGAAAACATCATGGCTGCCCTGGCATGCACTCTGTTGCTCGGTTGCCGGCCGGCTGAAAGTTTTGCGAGCGCACGGAATTTTGAGGCGCTGCACCATCGCATGGAGTTTGTGCGTGAAGTCAACGGCGTCAACTGGTTCGAAGACAGCAAGGCCACCAATGTGGGTAGTGTGGAGAAGGCGCTGGAGAGCTTCACTGACATTACCTTGATCGCCGGTGGCAAGGACAAGGGCGGCTCCTATGCTCCACTTGCTCCCCTGGTCAGGGAACGGGTTCGACACCTGATCCTGATTGGTGAGGCTTCCGTGCGGATGCGTGAAGAGCTGGGAGCGTTGACCGATACACGGGATGCCGAAACACTGGAAGATGCGGTTGTGCTGGCTGCCCGGATCACCGCCCCCGGTGGAACGGTGCTCATGTCTCCGGCCTGCTCAAGCTTTGACATGTTCCGCGATTACGAGGAGCGGGCGCAACGGTTTGTCGCGGCGGTAAAGGCCCTGTAGGGGCGATCCTCCCCTGTCCGGGGGGGGAATTAAATTACGTGGACCTGTATGCTCAAAAAGCTTGAAAACTATGATTTGGTCGTCATGCTGATGGCCATCGCCCTGACCTGCTTCGGGGTGGTGATGGTCTATTCCGCCTCTTCAGTCATGGCTGACAAGCGCTATCACGATGGTTTTTTTTTCCTCAAGCGTCAGGGGATTTTTGCCATTGCCGGTTTTGCAATCATGCTGGGCGTCATGCGCGTGGAGTACCATTTCTGGAAAAAATTGGCGGTGCCGGCACTGCTGCTCTGTCTGGTACTGTTGATCATGGTGCTGATTCCGGGCATTGGCGGCAAGGCCGGCGGGTCATCACGATGGATCAAGCTGCCCGGTTTCAATCTGCAACCCTCGGAAATGGCCAAGCTTGCGCTGATCATGTACATGGCCTATTCTCTTGATAAGAAACAGGATAAGATAAAGAATTTCAAGTCCGGCATCATTCCCTACATGATCGTGCTGGCTCTCCTTATCGGATGCCTGGCGGCACAGCCCGATCTTGGCGGAGCTCTGACCCTGGTTGCGGTCGCTTTTACGATGCTGTTTGCCGCCGGCACCCGTCTGGCTCATATTTTTTCAATGATTCTTCTGGCCTTGCCCCTGCTGGCCTACAAGCTGAGCCATGGTTATCACAAAGGGCGTATGGAAGCCTGGAGCAACCCCTGGAGCGACCCGGCCGGCAAGGGTTTCCAGATCATACAGTCCTGGTTGGCTCTGGGGACGGGTGGTCTGTTTGGTCAGGGGTTGGGAGAGGGGAAGCAGAAGCTGTTCTATCTGCCTGAAGCGCACACTGACTTCATTCTTTCGGTGGTGGGCGAGGAGCTGGGTTTTCTGGGGGTGGCGGTGATTATTGCCATGTTCTTTCTCCTGGTGCAGCGGGCCATGCGCATTGCCGTGGCAGCTCCGGACGCTTTCGGGCGTTTTCTGGCGCTGGGAATTGCGGTGCTGTTTGGTATCGAGGCCACGGTCAACATGGGGGTTGTCACCGGTCTGTTTCCCACTAAGGGATTGGCCCTGCCGTTTATCAGTTATGGCGGCAGCTCACTGTTGATCAGTCTGTTTGCCGTTGGTATCCTGCTCAATATCTCCTCCGGGCTGAAAATTGCTCCCATCAGCCTGAAAGAGGAACGGTGAGGCTGATCATTGCCGGTGGCGGCACCGGCGGGCACCTCTTCCCCGGCATGGCCGTGGCAGAGGAGTTCCTCTCCCGCAACTCCGGCAACCAGGTGCTGTTCGTGGGCACCGAGCGTGGTATCGAGGCGCACGCCGTTCCGGCGGCTGGTTTTCGGTTGGAGCTGATCTCGGCTGCAGGTATCCGCGGCAAGGGTGTGCTGGCCAAGCTCAGGGGGGCGGGGATGATGCTGAACGGTTTCCGACAGTCGCGCAACGTGCTGGACAGCTTCCGGCCCGATGCAGTGCTGGGGGTGGGGGGCTACGCCTCACTGCCCATGCTCCTGGCCGCACGCAGCGTTGGCGTCCCCAGCTTCATTCATGAGCAGAACGCCGTGCCGGGTATGACCAATAAACTGCTGGCCAGGGTTGTTGACCGGATCTTTATTACCGTGGAAGAATCGGCCTGTTTTTTTCCGGCACGAAAAACGTTGCTGACCGGTAATCCGCTCCGGCGACAAATATTGAATTTGCTGGTACGGGGGAGCGGGGACGGGGGACCGGGTGTTGGGGACCAGGGACCAGGGACCAGGGACCGGAAAAAGCATGATTCAGGTTTTGCCGGTCCCGAGTCCCCGGTCCCCGATCCCCGCTTCCACCTGCTGGTGTTTGGCGGCAGCCAGGGAGCCCATGCCATAAATCTGGCCATGGTGTCCGCCATGACGCATCTCAAGCTGAGCGGGCTTTGTCTGGACATTACCCACCAGACCGGTGAGAAAGATTGCAGTGAGGTCGCTGCTGCCTATGCTGCTCTGGGGGTGAAGGCGCGGGCGCTGCCTTTTATCAGCGACATGGCCAGTGAATACGCCCGAGCTGATCTGATCATCTGTCGGGCGGGCGCCACGACCATTGCCGAGGTTACTGCCATGGGCAAGGCCTGTCTGTTCATCCCCTTTCCCCATGCGGTGGATGACCATCAGCGCAAAAACGCCGAGGCGCTGTTGGGCAAGTCGGCCTGTTTCATGCTGCTGGAGCGGGAGCTGAGCGGTGAGCGGCTGGCAGAAACGATCTCCCAAATGGCGGGTGATAGGGAACTGGTGCGGCGAACCGGAAAACTGGCTTTTGGCATGGCTCGCCTGGATGCCGCTGAGATTATCGTGAATGAAATAGCCAAAATAACTACCTGAAAAGAGTCTTCCATGTACGGAAAAATTGACAAAATTCATTTCGTCGGCATCGGCGGCATCGGCATGAGCGGTATAGCCGAGGTACTGCTGAATCTGGGCTACAAGGTGTCCGGCTCCGACCTGCGCGGTTCGGACATTACCGAGCGTTTGGCCGGCCTTGGCGCCGAGACTGCCATTGGCCATCATGCCGAAAACCTGAAAGATGTGGATGTGGTGGTCATCTCCTCGGCCGTCCATAACGACAACCCCGAGGTGATCGAGGCCAAACGGCTGCACGTGCCGGTCATCCCGCGGGCTGAAATGCTGGCCGAGCTGATGCGCATGAAGTACGGTATTGCCATTGCCGGCACCCACGGCAAGACCACAACCACCTCCATGGCCGCCTCCATCCTGGGCCACGCCGGTATCGACCCGACCATTGTCATCGGCGGAAAACTGAACGCCATCGGCACCAACGCCCAGTTGGGCCAGGGCAAGTTTTTACTGGCCGAGGCGGACGAGTCGGATGGCTCCTTTCTGGTGCTTTCCCCGACCATTGCTGTGGTCACCAATATCGATGCCGACCATCTTGATCACTACTCCGGAGGTATCGAGGAGATCAAGGACACCTTTGTCAAATTCATCAACAAGGTTCCGTTCTACGGCATGGCGGTTCTCTGCCTGGATGACCCCAACATCAGGGCGATCCTGCCACGGGTCAACAAACGCTACATGACCTACGGTCTCTCATCCCAGGCAGACATTCGCGCCAGCCACATCAAACACGACGGTTTTTCCACCACCTTCACTGCCCACTTCAAGGGCTATCGCCTCGGTGAAGTGACCTTTGGCATGCCGGGCGCCCACAACGTGCTCAACGCCATGGCCTGCATCGCAGTGGCGCTGGAATTGGATGTGCCGTTCAGTGCCATCCAGGAAGGGTTTGCCTGCTTCGGCGGCGTGGGGAGGCGCTTTACCGTTAAGGGCGAAGCAGGGGGTGTTACGGTTGTGGATGACTACGGTCACCACCCGGCCGAGGTTAAGGCAACCCTGGCCGCCGCGCGTCTGGGATGGCCGGAGCGGCGCATCGTGGCAGTATTTCAGCCGCACCGTTTTACCCGTACCCACGAACTGTTCAGTGAGTTTGTTACCGCATTCTACGACGCCGATGTGCTGATCCTGACCGATGTCTATGCTGCCGGAGAACAGCCGATCGAAGGCGCAACCGCCGAACGGCTCTCCGCCGAAATCCTCCGTCACGGCCAGAAGGATGTAACCTGGATTGCGAATCGTGAACTGATTCCTGAACACCTCTCCGCTATCGTCAGGGAGGGGGACATGGTGATTACCCTGGGGGCTGGGAATATCTGGCAACAGGGTGAAGCGCTGTTGGCCCTCCTGGAGGGATCACACTGAACACACCGGGGATCGCCATACGCGGCAGCTTGCTGCCGAATGAGCCCATGGCGCGCCACACGTCGCTCAGGGTGGGTGGCCCGGCGGATCTGTACGCCATTCCCGAGGATGCGGACGATCTGCAGGATTTGCTGGAGCAGTTGGCGGAGAAGGGCATGCCCTGGCTGGCAATTGGCAGGGGCAACAACCTGCTGGTGCGGGATGGCGGTTTTCGTGGCGTTGTGATTTCACTGGAGCGCTTCAACCGCATCAGCGCAGCAGGCGGTAAGCGGGTACGCGCCGAGGCGGGCGCTGAAAACCTGCAGGTGGTGCGTTTTGCCCAGGAGAAGGGTCTGGGTGGCATCGGTTTTATCTCCGGTATTCCCGGTACCGTTGGCGGCGCCATCAAGATGAATGCAGGAGCCTACGGCTCGGGTATCCTGGAATGGACCGAGTCACTGACCCTGCTGCGTGATGGCTCAGTGGCCGAGTATGGCCGGGAAGAGCTGGACTATGGTTACCGGCGTTTGACGCTGCCCGAGGGTGACATCATTCTGGCGGCTGTTTTCAATCTGGACGAGCGGGAGCCGCACCATACCGAGGAGGAGATCCGCAAGGATCTGGAACTGCGCCGCTCCAAGCATAATGTCGGCTTTCCCAGTGCCGGTTCCTTCTTCAAAAACCCCGTTGGCCAGACATCCTGGCGATTGATTGACGCCGCTGGCATGCGCGGCGCCCGTGTTGGTGGCGCCCAGGTTTCCCAGGTGCACAGTAATTTCCTGGTCAATACCGGCTCTGCCACGGCCCGCGATTTTCTGGACCTGTCAACAATGGTAAAAAATGCTGTTTTAAACACATCCGGCGTGACTCTTGAGGAAGAAGTGCGTATAGTGGGCGAAAATAATTATGAGTGATATCACATCGAAAAAAATTGGCGTTTTAATGGGTGGGCTTTCAGCCGAGCGGGAGGTGTCGCTGGCCAGCGGGGCCGCCGTACAGCAGGCGCTGCTGGCGCGTGGCTATGATTCCGTCGTTATTGATGTGGGCCGAGATCTGCCGCAGGTTCTCGCTCGTGAAGGGGTTGAGGCCGCCTTTATCGCACTGCACGGGCGCTATGGTGAGGATGGCTGTGTTCAGGGACTGCTGGAGTTGGTGAAGATTCCCTACACCGGTTCCGGTGTACTTGCCAGCGCCCTGGCCATGCACAAACTCTACAGCAAGCAGACCTTTGCCGCTTCCGGTATTCTGACCGCACCCTTTCACCATGTCCGACGGGGCCAACAGGTTGCCCTCAAGGATCTCTCCTTTGGCCTGCCGCTGGTGGTCAAGCCGGTGCAGGAGGGCTCTTCGGTGGGCATATCCATCGTCAAGGAGGAAGGAGAGCTGGATGCCGCCCTGGAGCTGGCATTTCGCTATGACGATGAAATCCTGGTGGAGCAGTTCATCAAAGGGCAGGAGGTGCAGGTCGGTATCCTGGATGACCGCCCCATGGGCGCCATTGAAATCGTCCCCAAGAAAGAATTTTACGATTTCGAAGCCAAATACACTGATGGCATGGCCGAGCATATCTTTCCGGCCCGGCTGGATCAGGCGCTGTATGAAAAGGCGCTGCAGACCGGTCTGGCTGCACACCTTGCCCTGGGATGCCGGGGATACAGCCGGGTTGACCTGCTGGTCACGCCCGCGGGTGAATGCTTCGTTCTGGAAGTCAATACACTGCCGGGGATGACGGCTCTCAGCCTGTTGCCGGAGATTGCCTCCAAGGGCGCCGGTCTCTCGTTCGAGTCCCTGGTGGAACGCATCATCAGCTCGGCTGGCCTCTCGGTAAAGGCGGAATAGCACGTGCGGGATTTATCCTCCTCCACATACCAGCGCAAGAAGGTGGCTGCCAATCGGGTCAAGGTTCAGCGCAAGCCGCTTAACCTGAAAAAATACCTGCGCCCGCTGGGAAAGATCATGCTCGGCCTGGCTGCAGTGACGCTGGTGTCAGGTCTGCTGTTTGCCGGCTACCGGTCACTCAGTTCACTGACGTACTTCCGCCTGAAAAACATCGAGGTTTCGGCAAGCAAACGGCTGACTCGCGAAGAGATCATGGCTACCGCCGGTGTAGAGCCTGGCCGGGACCTGCTGGGTATGAACCTGAAGAAGATGGGCGAGCAGCTGGCTCTCAATCCCTGGGTGGAGACGGTTCGCATTCGGCGCTACTATCCGGACGGCCTCTCCATCTCGGTCACAGAGCGCGAGCCGCTGGCTGTTGTCAATATGGGTTATTTTTACTATCTGGATAAAAAAGGGACGGTTTTCAAGGTGCTCAATCAGGGGGACCGTCTGGATTATCCGGTGGTGACCGGTTTTAGTGAAGAGGACCTGACCAGCGATCCGGCCGGTATGAAAGAGGCGCTGAAAACCACCTGCGAACTGCTGACACTTCTGCGGGAAAAATGCGCCTTTATCCTGACGGATGTCTCGGAGATTCATTACGACAAGGGCTATGGCTTTACCCTGTTTACAGCCTCCGGTGCGCTTCCGGTAAAGATCGGTGCGGGAGACTTTTCCGCGAAATTCAGCCGTCTGGCCCGTATCTATCAAAATCTCAAGGCCCAGCAGCAGACGATCCAGTATATCGATCTGGATTACAACGATAAAATAATAGTTAAAAAAAGTTGATACCATACACGAATTCACGAGACAGGCAGGGGGACGCATGTCAGCAACAAGAAAAGACAATCTGATCGTTGGTCTTGATATCGGCACCACCAAGATCTGCGCAATCGTCGGCAACGTAACCGAGGACGGTATCGACATTGTCGGTATCGGCACCAGCCCGTCCAGCGGATTGCGCAAGGGTGTCGTTATCAACATCGAAAGCACCGTTGGCGCCATCCGCAAGGCGATTACCGAGGCCGAGCTGATGGCTGGCTGCGAGATCAAATCGGTCTACGCCGGCATTGCCGGTGGGCATATCAAGGGAACCAATTCCCAGGGTGTCATCGCCATAAAGAACCGCGAGGTCAACCAGGAGGATGTGCGGCGCGTCATTGATGCGGCCAAGGCCATTGCCATCCCCATGGATCGGGAAGTCATACACATTCTGCCGCAGGAGTTCATCATCGACGAGCAGGACGGTATCCGCGAACCGTTGGGCATGAGCGGTGTGCGGCTGGAGGCCAAGGTGCATATCGTCACCGGGGCCGTGGCCAGTGCCCAGAATATCGTCAAATCCTGCAACCGTACCGGTCTGGATGTGGCTGACATCGTGCTGGAACAGCTGGCCTCCTCCGAGGCGGTGCTGTCGGCCGACGAAAAGGAGTTGGGTGTCTGTCTGGTGGATATCGGCGGTGGAACCACCGATATTGCCATCTTCGCCGAGGGCGCCATCAAGTACACCTCGGTGCTCTCCCTGGGAGGGAACCACCTGACCAACGATATTGCCGTGGGGCTGCGCACTCCCATGGCCGAAGCGGAAAAGATCAAGCAGAAGTACGGCTGCTGCCTTTCAGCTCTGGTCGGCAAGGAGGACAAGATCGAGGTGCCCAGCGTGGGCGGCCGCAAGCCGCGTGAACTGTCCCGCAACGTGTTGTGCGAGATTCTTGGTCCCCGCGTAGAGGAAATCTTTACGCTGGTCAACCGTGAAATCATCAAGTCTGGTCTGGAGGATTCCATCGCCTCGGGTGTTGTCTTGACCGGTGGGACCAGTATCCTGGAAGGGATGCCCGAGATGGCCGAGCAGATCTTCAATCTGCCGGTTCGAAGGGGCGTGCCCCAGCGGATTGGCGGCCTGGTGGATGTCGTCAATTCACCGGTTTACGCCACCGGCGTTGGCCTGGTGATTTATGGCAGCCGTAACTCCGGCGCACGGGAGTTCCCGACCACCAAGATGGAAAGCAAACTGTTTGGTTCAGTGCTCAGCAGGATGAAATCATGGTTCGGTGAGTTTTTTTAGCGTAAACTGTTGGACCGGCAGGTGAAAAAATGACCGTCACACAGGGAAGGACGGAGCTGTTTTTTTGGGTGGTCAAGGCGCTGTTTTTTGCTTTCCATTTGGATGAAAATATGTTTAAAGTTTACCAGCGCTGGTGACCCACCGTCACCGATTGAAGGGAGGAACGGGATGTTTGAATATGATGAAACCATAGAACAGGGTGCTGTCATAAAAGTGATCGGTGTAGGTGGCGGCGGCGGCAATGCCGTCAATACCATGATCGCCAGCACATTGGATAAAGTCGATTTTGTAGTTGCCAATACCGATGCCCAGTCGTTGCGAATCACCAAGGCCCCGATCAAGATTCAGCTCGGTCGTGAGCTGACCAAGGGGCTTGGTGCAGGTTCCAGTCCGGAAGTGGGTATGAATGCAGCAATGGAAGACCGTGAAAGTCTTCTGGAATCCATGAAAGGCGCTGACCTGGTCTTTATCGCCGCCGGCATGGGTGGCGGCACCGGTACCGGCGCCGCACCGGTTATTGCCGAAGTTGCCCGTGAATCCGGCGCCCTGACCGTGGGAGTCGTGACCAAGCCATTCACCTATGAGGGCAAGGCCCGCATGGACCAGGCCGAACGCGGCATCAACGAACTCAAAAAACATGTGGACTCGCTGATCATCATCCCCAACGACCGCCTGATCAGCATGGCCAGCAAGAACATGTCGCTCTTCGATGCCTTCAAGCCTTCCGACGATGTGCTCAGGCAGGCGGTCCAGGGGATCTCCGAGCTGATCACCTCCACCGGTCTGATGAATCTGGACTTTGCCGATGTGAAGACCGTCATGAGCGTGCGCGGCATGGCCATGATGGGTATCGGCACCGGCTGTGGCGACAATCGCGCAGCGGATGCGGTCAACTGCGCCATCTCCAGCCCGCTGCTGGAAGACAACGATATCTCCGGTGCCAAGGGTGTGCTGGTCAATATCACCGGCTCCGACCAGATGACCATGGATGATTACAATACGGTCAACCGTATCGTGCACGAAAAGGTGCATCCCGAAGCAAACATCAAGATCGGTGTGGTCAGGGACGACGAACTGGGCGAAACCATCAAGGTTACGGTTATTGCCACCGGTTTCGGCGACCGTTTCGATACCGAGAAGGGGCGCGATTTGCGTAAGAATTCATTGCCGCTGGCTGAAAAGCATGCGCCATCCAAGAACATCCTGGATATTCCGACTTTCAAGCGCGACCGTCAGCAGACGGAAAACGTCAGCCGGATCCGCTCGCAGGCCACGTTTTCATCAAGCTATTCCGAAGATAATGAAGATCAGTACGACATCCCCACCTTTTTGAGGAAGTCGGTTGATTAATATCTGATTTTTATGTGGGGGCAGCCCCACCTGTGCCCGGTTCTCAGTTCCCCCCCTTCCATGAGATCCGGGCTTTTTTATGCGAAAAGCCCGCGTACCCCCTGAGTCAGGGGTAAACGGGCTTTTGTGTTGTGATCAGGCTGTTTTATGGATCAATTTGTGCGTATTTTGTGGCGTTTCATTTCCCCAGCATCCGCCTCAGTTCCATCACCTCCGCCTTCAACTGCTCGATCATCCCCTGCTGCTCCTGCATAGCTTTCACCAGCGGCGCAATGAAGTCGGTGTAGCGGAGGGACAGGGTTCTGTCAGTATCGCCGCCGATGCCGAGGATGTTGTAATCCTTTCCCAGAAGCGCCTCGATATCCTGGGCGACGAAACCGAAATCGATCCGCTCGTTTCCGCTCTTCATCCTGAACTGAACTGGCCGGAGTGCATTGATAAAATCGAGCCCCCGGGTTATCTCGCGGACATCCTCCTTAAGGCGTATGTCCGAGGGACTCGTAAAGGGCACTTTACCCTCGATGACTGTTACACTGGCATTTCCGATCCGCACCATGTTGGATGCGGTGACAACAGCCGCGTAGCCGATGGCGGTCGCATTGCTGAAGTTGTTTGCAGTCGCATCGGCGAGGTAGCCGATATAGGTGTTGTTGTCACCACTGACGTTGATGAAGCCGGCATCCACTCCCAGGGCGGTGTTGTGTTGGCCCGTTGTATTGTTGTCAAGGGCGTAAGCCCCAACTGCCGTATGGTAGAGGCCTGTGGTGTTGTCATAGAGTGTGTGTCTCCCGATTGCAGTGTTGTGGTTCCCTGTGGAGTTCTGCCTGAGTGCCTCGGAGCCGATGGCCGTATTGTTATACCCGTTGGATGTCAATGTTGGTTGATTTGCATATAACGCCTGGAACCCGAAGGCTGTATTGTGAGAGTCCCATGGAGTGTCGCTATTGTTGAACGTTTGCAAAAATAGGGCGCCTGCCCCCACTGCCGTATTTCTGTTGGCTGTTGTGTTTGAATAGAGGGAACCTGCACCGACAGCCGTATTCTCCTGCCCCGTAGTATTGGCAAGAAGCGCTGCGGAACCGGTGGCTGTGTTGTTGGCGCCGGTTAAATTAGCGCCAAGAGCGTTCGAACCGGTTGCGGTATTATAATATCCGGTTGTGTTGTCATTAAGCGACTGGTTCCCAAGGGCGGTGTTTTCATAGCCGAAGGTGTTTTCCCTGAGTGCCCCTGAACCGAGGGCGGTGTTTTTTACTCCGTTAGTTGTGGTGGTTGGCTGGTTGGAGTAAAGGGCTTCAAAACCAACGGCAGTGTTGTTGGAGGGCCATTCCTTGTTGGTGTTGTCAAATGATTGTGTGTAAAGTGCCTTTGTGCCCAGTGCGGTGTTTTGAGACGCAGTGGTATTGTTGTAAAGCGACCGGTATCCGCTGGCAACGTTGTATGAGCCGAACGTGTTAAAAACGAGCGAGTTTAGTCCATAAGCGGTGTTGCGAAAGCCGGTGGTGTTGTAATAAAGCGCATGCACTCCTGCAGCGGTGTTGTCGTATCCGGTGGTATTTTCGTGAAGCGCACCAATCCCGTTTGCGGTATTGTAATTGCCTTCGGTGTTGTGAAGAAGCGACTCGTAGCCGGTTGCCGTATTGTATGTGCCGGTGGTATTATAGCGAAGCGAATTCAAGCCGAATGCAGTGTTGCGGAAGCCGGTGGTATTGGAGGTAAGCGCATATACACCGCTGGCGGTGTTGTCAAATCCGCTGGTGTTGGCTGAAAGGGCCTGATAGCCGTTGGCGGTATTGTAATTGCCCGTGCTGTTGCTTAAAAGGGCATGGCTGCCATTAGCCGTATTCCACCCTCCGGTAGAGTTATTAGAGAGAGCATTGGAACCGGTTGCCGTGTTGCTGCTGCCGGTGGTAAGCGAAAAGAGAGCCTGCCAGCCGCTTGCCGTATTGGATTCGCCGGACAAGGTCAGGTTGCCCGCTCTCCTTCCCGCGAAATAATTAAAGTTGCCAAAGGTATGAATAAGTGTGTTGGCCCCGGACAATATGATCCCCGATGTGGCGGTGGTTGCCGGAAGCAAAAGGCTGCCGGTGGTTGTCACGTCCCCCTGGATTGTCTGGCTGGTGGTGAAGATGTTAGGCGTGAGAAAAGACTGGGCACCCCCAGGTTTTCCCTGGCCCCGGAGGCAGTGGCAGCGCCGGTCCCTCCCAGTTCGATGGTTAACACCCCGCCCGCGCAACCGCTGCAGGCAGAGGTCTGCAGATTGCCGTCCGGAAACCTGACGCCGCCGGTGGCATTCAGTTCACCGACAGTCTCTACTGATGCTGCAAATCCATTCTGTTCATATGCCACTACGGAAACCAACATTGCACAACATGCGATGAGCATTGCCGTTTTTCTTTTCATGACCGTTCCCCTTTTTGATGAAGTTGTGAATTACAACATGCCTGATTAGCCCGTGCATTAATAATCCCCTGTTCATCAATAACGCTTCAAGACGCGCCAGGCGCTCCTTCAGCCCATTGATATCACCCTTCTGTACTTGCTCATTCTTCTGCGCCTCTATAACCCCCTGCAGATCTTGCATCGCCTTTATCATCGGGGCGATGCAGTCGGTGTAACGCAGCGATAGGGTCCGACTCGTGTGACCACCGATATGAAGTACGTGATGGCGCCTGCCGCGATCCCGTGCAAAACGGACCCGTTACCGGGCTGTCACCTGATGGCGATGTTCTCCACCGTTATGGAGCCGGTTCCGATCAGCAAGTTGCAGTGAATCAGGGTTGTCTGGCCGTTGTTGCTGGAATAGTCGCTGTCATAACCACCCTCAAGGGTCACGGTCTTATTCAGATTGGCTGACAGATTGCCGGGCAATTCTCCCTTCTGGACCATGATGGTGCCTGTTGCCGGAGCGAGTGTGTAAGCCTCCTGAAGGGAGGAATAATAACCTCCCCCCTCAACATGCACAGGGAGTACAGGGATAATGTCGGGAGTATAGAGGAAGGCATGGTGGTAACCAGTGCTGATTGTACTGTATCCGGCGATCAGTCCCGCACTGTCAATGGCGGTTGCGTAACTTGCTTCACTTGCACTCCCCAATGTTCCCAGGTCGATCAAATTGCTGCCGGAATAAAGGAAGGCGTGCGTGTTCTTGGTCGCCGAGCTTTGCCCTACGATCTGTCCCGCGTAGTTGACGGCAAATGCGCCTGATATATCATACTGGCCCCCGTTCAGCGTTCCCATGTCGATCAGAGCGCCGCCCGAATAGCGGAAGGCATGTGCCAGCCCCCCGGATGTATTGCTCCACCCCACAACCTCGCCCGCATCGTTGATACCGTGGGCCTCACTCCAGGGGCCGCCCAGGGTGCCGAGGTCGGTCATGACCCCCCCGGAATAGCGGAAGGCGTGCATTGCCCCGGTGACTTCGCAGGAGCCGACTATTTCCCCATTGTTGTTAATGGCATAACCGTAACAGGAGTGATTGGGGTTCCCGTCCAGGTTGCCGAGATCGGTCATCCCCCCCCGGGAATAGAGGAAGGCGTGGAAGGCGCCCGTGTGGGGAGAGTTGGCGTCGTCGGCAACACCTGCGATCTGTCCGGCGTTGTTGATGGCGTAAGCCCTGCTGGAAGTTCCACCGTTCAAGGTGCCCAGGTCGGTCATGACCCCACCGGAATAGAGGAAAGCGCGCATGATGGAAGAAGAATTCTCGCTCCACCCCACGACCTGACCCGAGTTGTTGATCCCCCAGGCTTCACTGTTGGTCCCACCCAGGGTGCCCAGGTTGATCATCACTCCGCCTGAATAGAGGAACGCATGGGTGTGGGCGGGGTTTGTGATTGGCAGAATATCGCTCTTCCCCACGACCTGGCCGGAATCGTTCATTGCATAAGCCCAGCTTTGGTGCCCTCCCAGGGTGCCGAGATCCTTCATGGATCCGGCCGCGAACACAGTTGCTGGGCAGGAAAGGATAATCGGAAGAACAGCTGCAAGCGTGATAGTCCTGGCCATTTTTGAGCGAATCTTTTTCATGCTCCCTCCTTTTCCGATACGACACTGACTGAAGACGATGAACAGTGATATTATGCTGCTCATGACCATTCCCCCTTTTCTTGGAAAAGTGTACATCCAAGCGCTCAGGATAATGAGCCCACTATGGTTTCAGATAAAAGGTGCGACGGGAATGGGGATAAGCGTATTGGTCGGAGAGCGGTCGGTTTGAGGCGGGAAGGTGGGGGTGATTTCTCCGTAAGAAGAAAAGTGTCTTGTCCCCAATGTAAAACAGCCGTACTGGTCAGCGGTTTGCTGATCAGAACGGCAGTCGATTATCCAGGGTGGCAACCATGTAGCGAAACATATAATCCCTCCTGGGATTTTGATGGATCACTATTATATCTTATTAATTACTCTCCGCATGCTGATCGTGTCAAGGAATTTAACCTGTAACGTGCAGGGTTGTGTCGGGGCGGGTTTTAGACCCGCGAAACCCTCCCTATCGTCCTGTAATTCGGATCAATACCGGCCTATCAGGTCTCCTAACCCCCATCCACCCCAAACGCCCGCACATAATCCTTTTTAAGCAGCTCCCTGTCCGCACTGCCGATCAAATCCCAGGGCAATACCTCATTCAGCGGGATCGTGCGGCAGACCAGCTCATCCGTGTCAATGCCACAGGCCTTGGCCGCCTTCTTCAGGTTTGCGCCGCTGGACATCTCCGCCAGCAGGGCGGAACAGCGCCGGTCACCCCGCGACAGCAGCGCCTGGAGATAGGCTCCCTTCAGGCTCTCCACCTTGAGCTGCAGATTGGCGATTCCGCGAAAACGCTGCTCCAGCAGCTTGACCTTGCGCTCCAGTGAGGGGAGCGGTTCCATGCCGCACCACTGGAAGGGGGTGAACGGCTTGGGGATGAAGGGGTTGATAGAGAGGGTGATCTCCCCCAGTCTGCGGTTGGCCTTGGCCCGCTCCAGCACCCGCTCCCGTATGGCCAGCACCAGCCTGACCAGTTCCTCCAGATCGGTTTCCGTCTCCGTGGGAAGTCCGATGATGAAATAGAGCTTCAGGTTGAGAATGTCACGGGAGATCAGGTTGTCACAGGCATCCAGAATCTGTGCTTCGGTCAGGTTTTTGCGGATCAGATCGCGCAGGCGCTGCGAGCCCCCCTCCGGAGCCAGGGAGATGGTCTTGTGTCCGCAGGCCACCAGGGCATCCAGCATGTCCGGATCGAGCCGGTCCATGCGCAGGGATGACACCGAAACCTTGGCGCCCCGCTCCACGATGTGGCGGCAGAGACGGCCGATGTCGTGGTAGTCGGAAACCGCCGCTCCCACCAGACCGACCTTGTTGCGATGGAGCAGCCCCTGGTCCACGGCGGCCACGATGGTCTCGAAGGAGTGCTGGCGGAATGGTCCGTAGATAAAGCCTGAACTGCAGAAACGGCAGCCGCGCGGACAGCCGCGGCTCACCTCCACCAGAAACATGTCGCCGAACTCGGTGTTCTCTGTCAGAATTACGGTCTGGGC
>JACAAY010000031.1 GCA_013377095.1 Desulfuromonadales bacterium | reverse complement strand
CAGGCATTTTCCATTTCAATATCCCGGTCTTTCATGAAACTTTTGACACTATCTTGCTATGTCTGTTTTTCGTACAAAAAAAGCCAGGTCGCCGGTTATCATGTGATAGTTCGGCGACCTGGCTGTCTCGGTGAGACCCTGTAGGTTTTCCGTCCCACCCTCGCGGATGGTTTAGTATTATCGTGTACCATGCAGTATTGAAGCTGATAAAATAAGTTCTGCAGTCCAATACTATTTCGTGAGTGTTTGTATCAACAAATCCTGCTCGCTATTGTGACTGAACTCACAATAGCTTTTAATTCGTTGTTTATGTGGTTACGTCCACGTTACACTTGAGTGCCAATCAGAAATGCCGCACTAAAAGGAAGAATACACATGTCAGTTCTCGTCTTGGGTATCGGAAACCTGATCATGACGGATGATGGGATCGGAGTACGGGTTGTGCAACAACTGGCCAAACACTATCGCATTCCGGAAGGGGTGGAGCTTTTGGAAGGGGGTACACTGGGGCTTAATCTGCTCTCTGATCTGAAGGGTGTGGAGCGTCTCCTCGTCGTGGATGCGCTTGAGACCGGTCAGCTGCCGGGGACTCTGCAGCGCTTGGAAGGAGACGAGATTCCCCTGGCCTTTGAGACCAGGTTGTCTCCCCACGAACTGGGACTCAAGGATCTGCTCACGGTTGCCGCAATGCTGGGGGATTCCCCACAGGAGGTGGTCCTCTGGGGAATCCAGCCGGAACGGCTCGACTTGGGTGAGGACCTGTCAGCGTCGGTTGCTGCCCGACTGGATGATCTGACCGACAGGGTTGCGGATGAGTTGCGGAGGTGGGGACTTACGATGGATTTCCGCTGACAGACTGTCGGGTAGAGTAAAAATCAACAGTAAACGGGGCGTTTCCAGGTGGGATGCCCCGTTTTGTTTTTATTGTGGTCGCAGTGGACTTTTTTGAAATGGTGATATACTTGCACGCAATGGATGACAGTATTACGTTCCCGTGATGTGCATGTCTTTCATGTGTCCCACGGACGGAGGGGAGGACGGTATTCGATATCCAGTTTTGTTACTGATAACGCTGTTTCAGCTGGTTGGCTCGCGTGCCTACGGTCAGGATGTTTCCAGGCTGGCCGATTGTGGTACGAAAATCTTCAAGGATATCAACCGTACCGGGAAATGGTCCGGAAAGCCGCCGTCGAGTTGCGCGGTGAAAGCTTCCGTAGAAAAACGTCCCAGCGGCATTTTTGTAACAACCTGGTCAGTTGAGGAGGCCGAAGGCGGCTGGATACGGACCGCCTTTACCGGCGCCATGAGTTACGGAGAAGTTGCCGGGAAAAAAGCGCTTGCACGGGCCGGCAAGGATATTGCTGTGCGGGCCAGGCATCTTGAACGCTGTCTGAATTCCATCACGAAAGTAAACGATCCTTTGGACTGCCGCGATAATGCCATCAAGTCCTATGTGGTCGATGAGGAGTCAGGAACCGAAACAAAACGGCTCGTCTGGCTGGACGATGAGGGCCGCCACACCGTTGTCGAATATGCCTTTGGAACCACATCCTCAACACCAGCTCCACCGGTAGATCTTTTTTCAGGACAACAGCTGCCGCCGGGTACAATTATCAACCTTCGTATCAGACCATAGTCAGCACTCGATTTCATTCGAGCCGTCAGGGGGGGAAGATGCAGAGTAAAAAACTGGTATTCAAAGTACTTGCGATTCTGGGACTGACGCTTGGTTGCGGACTGGCGACTATGGTGGTGATTTCAATCGTACTGCAATCCCGTTCCACCATGAACCTGCAGCTTAAGAACACCCATAACCTGGCGGCTATTTTCATAAAAGGTATCGACGAATACATGATGAAAGGCGATTCATCACAGGTTAACTCCTACGCTGAGGAGCTGAAAAAGAATAAATTTATCATGGATTTGAAGATTTATGACGAGCAGGGCAAGCAATCGGAGTCCAAGGATACTACCGTAAACAGCTCAATTGTCACGGCCCTGAAGACCGGCAGGTCGGTCGAGTTCACCAGCGAGGAAAACGGTGTCAGGGCGTTGAACATAGCCATCCCGTTTGTAAATGAGGATCGTTGCAAAAAGTGCCACGATGCCTCTTCCAAATTCCTGGGGGGGATGATCGTGAAAACCTCCATTCAGGATGGATATGACAGTTCAAGAACAACATCCATTACCCTGGTTGTTATCTGTGTCGCGTTTTTCTTTATCCTGCTGGGCTGTCTGTTCCTGTTTCTGCGGGCCGTGATCATCAAGCCGATCATTGAGTGTTCCCAGAAGGTTGAAGAACTGGCCAGTGGCGAGGGGGATCTTACCAGGGTTGTTCCGGTGACGTCAGACGATGAGATCGGCGCTCTGGCCACGGGAATCAACCGGTTGATATCCAAAATTCACGACATTATGACGCAAATTGCCAAAAATGCAGAGGAACTGGATGCTTCGGCAGATAATCTGTTGATCAACTCTGAAACCATGTCTGCCGAAATCAGGGATTCAGTCGTGCAAATCGATATGTTGGCCACCGCAAGCGAAGAGATGGCTGCTACATCAAGCGATATAGCCCACAATTGTGTCGCTGCGGCGGAGGAGTCCAAAAGGGCTAATATTTCTGCGAATACCGGAGTTCAGGAGGTTGAGAGGACCATTTCCGTTATGGCCCGTATTGCGGATAAGGTCAATAAATCAGCTGCATCGGTTGAATTGCTGGGAAGCAGATCGGACCAGATCGGTGAGATTGTCAGTACGATTGAAGATATTGCTGACCAGACCAACCTGTTGGCCCTGAATGCAGCCATAGAGGCTGCCCGCGCGGGCGAACAGGGGCGGGGGTTTGCCGTTGTCGCCGACGAGGTTCGTGCACTGGCGGTCAGGACCACCAATGCCACCAGGGAAATAGGTGTCATGATCAAGGCCATTCAGACCGAGACGGGGAGCGCGGTCGACATAATGAAAGAAGGTGTTCAGGAGGTTGAGTCCGGAACCGTTGAGGCCGGCAAGTCGGGCAAGGCGTTGCAGGATATTATGAGTGAGGTTAGCGCGGTTGTAAGTCAAGTCAACCAGATTGCCACTGCCGCAGAGGAACAGACCGCAACCACCAGCGAAATCAGTAAGAACATTCAGTTGGTTACCGTTGCCGTGCAGGATACTTCCAAAGGGGCGCAGCTCTCGAACGACTCCGCCAAACACATGGCGACACTTTCCCATGACTTGAAGCGTCTGGTCGGTCAGTTCAAGCTGTGATGAGGTAAACGGAGGAACGCATCGCTTACCTCATGGCGCCATACATGAAAGGGATCGGGGGGTTGCAAAACGCCCGATCCCTTTTTTTGTCCTGCGCCACGGAGAGTTCCGTGGTTGTAAGTTGTCTATTTGCCAAAAACCTTTTTGAGTAGTTCCGTGCCCCTGGCTGCCGGGTTGGTTCTGATTTTTGTCTCTTCTTCGCCGATCATGGTGAAGAGACCGTCAACCGCCTTGGTGGTGACATATTTTTCCAGATCAAAGGCACCGATGGTTCCTGCAAAAGGTATTGCCTCGAACGACTGCTTCAGCTGTGCATAATTCTTGGCCACGCCAACGTCTTTCATGCTCTCCGAAACCACCGGTTTGAACGATGCAAAGATCTTGTCGCCTGTCTTCTGCTTGAAGTACTCTGTGGCAGAAGTCTTGTCACCCTGAAGAATTTTGCGAGCATCGTCGAAGGACATGGACTTGAGCGCGGTAACAATGTGCTCCGTAGCCTGGGGAGCCGCTTTTTCCGCGGCGCGGTTCATGCTGAGAACGAAATCGTCCACATCTTTTTGAAAACCGATTTTTCCGAGCAGATCGGCAGCGGAACGTACTTTTTCGGGCAACAGGATTTTGATAGCCGCATTGCTGAAGTACCCGTCCTGTTGTGATACGGAATTGACCGCCCTGGTGGTCCCGGTTGAGAGCGCCTCCTTCAGACCCTTGATAATGGTAGAGTCGTCCAGCCCGCTGCCGGGTGAGCTTGACAGGCCGACCCCTCCAAGCAGATCGTCAAAAAAGCCGGCCTGGGAAGCTTTTACGCCGAAAGCGAGCAGTAGTGCCGAAAGCAACAGGGTTAAACTTACAGTACGCATGGGGACCCTCCATGATTGGATTTTCATAAAACATACCACAAAAATGGGCAGCTGGTTATCCTTTTCGGGTTGTGAAAAAGAGCCCTGTCCTCCAGGCTACAGCACCGTTTTTTCGGGCTCAAACAGAGGACAGCAGCAGCGAAGGAAGCAGGGTTTGATCAAGCTCGCTCATCCGTTCCGGGCCGAGATGGGTCAGTGCCTCTTGGAAGCGATCCGCCTCAGCCACAATCAATCCTACATCGATTCCCTGACAGGTCCGCCCGAGCCGGCGCAGGTGGTCCGCCCCTTTTTCAAACAGGCTGACAGCTCCGCTGTAATTGCCGTTCTTCCAATGGTGCAGGGCAACCGCAATTTGCAGCAGCCCCTGGTACAGGTGGCGCAGTTCTCCCACTGAGCCGACCCAGAGCTCCTCCAGGGTTTCGTGGCATTCGAACCATTCTCCCCGGTTGAATTCATGGACCGCCCGCAGGAGTTCCGCCGGTGGAGGGGCGAGGCAGCCGGAAATAATGGTCATGTCAGATACCTTTCTACGTGCGTGAATCTTGAACGGAGCATCGGCTTCACGGTTTTGATTTTTCCCGTGACTCCGGCGAAGACAGGATGGTCAGACGGACATCACTGCCTGCGACTCCGATGGCGGAAAGTACGTAGGTTGCCGGAAGTTTGTCGCCGGTATCCCCGTTGACCGGTCGGATAGAAATCCCCAAGCTGTCCGCCAGTTCCGAAATTACTTCGCCGGGCGGCTCATCACCGTCAAAAAGCAGCAGTTGCGCGCCACTGCGCGCCAGGAGACGCTGGGATGTATAGGTTTCGGCCGCGGTCATGCCGCAGGCCACAACCAGCTTCTGATCCTTGAAGGCCATACTGACGGTGGCGGCCGGGATAAGAGCGGTAACGGCGGGAATGCGTAAACCCAACTGCTCGGCAACCTGACGCGCCAGCTGACAGGGTGGGGCGGTATGTAGTTGAACCTCCCGTGTCGGTGCTGTTTCAGCGGCTGATGGCTGGGCTATGGGCGCCTGGATGGCAGGTGGTTGCACGTCTGGAGAAACGACAATTGGCACGGCAGCTGAAACGATGGGTGGCACACCGGATGTCACAAACGGAGCGACCACGGGCAGTCTGACAACAGGTGGCGCGTCTGGTTGTGCCTCAGCTGGTGTGACAGGGGGCTGCACTGCGGGCAATGCGGCAGTGGCGGGTGGTGGAGAGCTGGAGACGATATCCTTGGGTGGCGCCTGCCCAGCGGGTACAAGCGGGATGAGGAGCCGCTGGCCGACCGTCAGCTTACGTGGATCCCGAAGGTTGTTCAGCTGTATCACCTGGGGAAGTATTTTTTCTGCGGCAGCCTGGGAAAGTCCGTAATGCCTGATCAGGATCAGCAGGGGGTAATCGCCCGGTTGAACCGTGTAACTGCTGCTTCCTTTCGGCGCATCATTTGTTGTGGGTTCAGAGGGTTGGGCGGCCTTGGGCGTCTGTTTGCGATGGGGCGACTTTGAACGGTGCAACGGTGACGGGTGCAACTCTTTCAGATTCAGGTCATAGGGAGATTTTTTTAACTCGTTCAAATCGATGTCATACGCTTTACCGGCAGCGTACGAGCAGTGTACGCCGCAGGCTGTGCAAACCAGTGCCAGGAACATCGCACGCAGCGACTTTTGCCTTTTAGATCGGTCTTTCACTTCACTTCCCTCTCTTGCCTACCGTGCCCCATTTCAGCCATGCCGATACCGACTAATCCCGTCAGGAGATTGGCGCCGGGAGGTTCTTCCAGTGCCATTGCCAAGCTTCCCCGCTCTTCGATACGTCTGAAAATTGCCACGGTCTGTTGTACCGCTTCATCCGCAAGGTCGTCAATCGAGTTTGTCATTACCGCGCCGGAAACAGGATGTTTCCATGAGCCGATGGAGTCGATCATCATGCGGTGATTTGATCCGGATGCATCCAGTGGATAGAACAGCTGGCGTTGCTCCCTGAATGGGGAACCAAGCAGGGTCCCCAGGAGCATGGCGGCAATTTTCCACCAGGTCCGGTCGTACATTCCCTGAATGCGGCAGTGCAGCGCCAGGGACTGTTCCAGCGCTGCCTGCGGCAGTTCTCCGTCCGGGTCGAACAGCAGTGCCATCGCGTCACGTAACATTTGCCTGGTTTCCGGGGTGGTCAGCTCGTCCATACGGCGAGCCGGTGAGGTGACGCCACAGTGGAGAAAATGGACATCCATGGCGGTTTCCAAGCGGTAATGCAGGCCAATATCATGGATGCCGCTACGGGCGTACACATAGGGATGAAAGACGCTGTCGGTCAGTATGTGGCTGATCACACCCAGCAGGCAGGCCAGCAGGCTGGGGGGCAGGCCGTCGGGATATCGTGCCTCGGCCCGGATGAGCGGGCCATAGCTGTTGTCGGTGGCGTCGTGGAAACGGTGTGCCAGCCGTAACGCAATTCTGCTGTGGGGACCACGGAAGAGATGCAGCAAGGTGTCCGGAAGAACCGTGCCTGCCAGATAGATTGAATGGTTGGCGCGGATGATTCCGGACAGAGGGTTGTTTTCGCCCAGTTGATTCAGCACCCGTTCCGCCAGAATCCAGTGGGTTATTTCCTTGGGCATGGACTGCTCCGTTCAACGTTCTGGCAAGGTCTGTTGTGCATGGGAAGTGGCGGTACTGAAGATACTACCACATCGTGTATATGCCATTTGGTTTGTTCAGTCCAGCGGGTTGTGGTGGTAATGGGGAATGTCTCGATAGTGTTGCTGAATTATATCCCGCATCGCTTCCCCTTGGTTCATCAAGCAATAAATGGTATGGTGGCATGTTGTTGATGCGAATACATGCCACGGGATTCAGCCATGCACTTGAACCAGCACCCCTTCCAAACCCTGACCCCCGCTTTTATCATGGACGCCGTGGAGAGTCTCGGATTTTACTGCGATTGCCGTACCCTGGCGCTCAACAGCTACGAAAACCGCGTCTATCAGGTCGGCATTGAAGAGGGAAAACCGCTGATCGCCAAGTTTTACCGCCCCGGACGCTGGAGCGATGATCAGATTCTGGAAGAGCACCGTTTCTGTTTCGACCTGGTCGAACATGAGCTGCCGGTGGTGGCGCCCCTGCGGAATGATGCCGGCGAGAGCCTCTCCACCTACAAGGGCTTTCGCTTTGCCCTCTATCCGCGCCAGGGTGGGCGCGCCCCGGAGTTTGACAATCTCGATAACCTGCTGATCCTCGGCCGCATGCTGGGGAGAATTCATCGTATTGGCGCGGTGCATCCCTTTGAACACCGCCCGGCACTTGATATCCACAGTTTCGGCCATGCCAGCGTGGAGCTGATCAAGGAACAGTTTATTCCGGCCGAATACCGGGAGAGCTATACGGCCGTGACCGACCGGCTGCTGCAGAGGATTGAAGCCATCCTGGCCGGAGTCGGCCCGATCCGCTCCATCCGGGCGCATGGTGACTGTCACGCCGGTAACATTCTCTGGCGTGATGATGCGCCCCATTTTGTGGATTTCGATGATGCCCGCATGGCGCCGGCCGTTCAGGATTTCTGGATGATGCTCTCCGGTGACCGGGTGCGTCAGGCAGCCCAGTTGGAGGCGCTGTTGGAAGGGTACCGTGAGTTCTGTGACTTCAACACGGTCGAGCTGCAGTTGATCGAGCCGCTGCGAAGCCTGCGCATGCTCCATTACAGCGCCTGGCTGGCCCTTCGCTGGCAGGATCCTGTCTTTCCCGTAACCTTTCCCTGGTTTAATACCGTGAGATACTGGGGGGAGCAGATCCTTGAGCTGCGCGAGCAGCTGGCGATACTGGACGAGCCGCCGCTTGAACTGGAGTAGTCTGGAAAAACACCCGTTTTTCGGGTATACAGTACATAAGTCTTTCATACCCCACGATCCCCACACCGGGCGAGGATCCCATGTCCCCACGTCAGGAAGCTGAACTTATGGATGCCTGCCGCATCCTGTTTCCCGCAGCGGATATCAACAGGGAGTTTCTCTGCTATATCCAGGTTGAAGGGCTGAAAAACGCCTATCGGAACCGGGTCTGGGAGTGCCATCCCGATGCCTGTGGTGAAGATGCGGATCAGGCCTGTCGTACAGAGCTGTTCCGCCGCTCGGTGGAGGCCTACAATCTTCTCAATGACTACCTTAAGGGACGAAAACCCCGACTGCAACTGCGTCATGCCAAGCCGCGCAAGGCAACGGTTTTTCCGGCGCAAAAGCCCGGTCCGGTTCCGGGTGAGCAGTACTACCAGGGGCCGTTTCCCACCATCGAACTGAAGCTGGGTCTGTATCTCTACTATGGTGGAATTGTGTCCTACCAGGCGGTGGTGCGTGCGTTAATCTGGCAGCGGGACCAGCGTCCGCCGCTGGGTGATTTTGCCCGCCAGTGGGGTTGGTTGAGTGAGGCGGATGTGTCGGCGATTCTGGCGGCCACCGAGATTGTGGGTTCCTTTGGTGAGCGGGCCGTGGAGCTGGGGTTGCTGACCCAATCCCAACTCAATCTGATTCTGCTTCACCAGCGGTCGATGCAGCAGCAGATCGGCCGCTATTTCGTGGAGCAGGGGCTGGTGAGTGAGCTGAAACTGCGCGAGCATCTGCGGGGCATGGCCCGCCACAATGCCCTGGTTCGCGAGGCCCGTTTCTGACGAAATAATCAATCCGGAGAGGAGATTAGAACGGGAATAATCCTGACTCTGCTTATCTGGGTTAATGGTGTGCCTGGCCGTAACGGGCACGCGGTAGCGACCAGTTGTAGCGGACGGCCAGCAGCCGCAGGACGATGACCGTGAAGGCCGAGGCCAACAGCGACCAGGTGCGCGGCACGCCGATGTGGTGCAGCAGGGTCAACAGCGATCCTCCCGCCAGGCAGGCTGAAGCGTAGACCTCCTTCTGGAGCACCATGGGGACGCGGTTGGAGAGCATGTCGCGGATCATGCCTCCGGCGGTGGCGGTCATGACGCCCGCCATGACCGATCCGATAAATCCGAAATGGAAATCCAGGGCTTTGCCGGTGCCGATGACGACAAACGTGCCCAGCCCGACCGCATCGAAGAACGTCAGCGGGTGGGCAAAGCGGCCCAGGTTGCGGTGAAACAGGAAGACCAGCAGAGACACGGCGAGGGAGAGGTAGAGGTAGGTTTCATCCTTGAAGATAAACGGGGGGGTGTCGCCCAGCAGCAGGTCGCGAAGCGTGCCACCTCCGGTGGCGGTTACGAGCCCCAGCACCATGACGCCGAAAATGTCCATGTCGCGCCGTATGGCCGCCAAGGCTCCCGATGCGGCGAATGCCGCGGTCCCGAGCAGATCGAGACTGTAAAGCAGATTCATGGTGAATGTTCCCCCGAAGATAGTGTGGCGGTACCATAACAGGAACGGTTACGGACTTCCAGAGGGTAAAAAAAGAATGAAGAGGATGGAACCATTTAATGTAAACCGGTTTTACACAAAGGCGTTTTTGAATCTTTTTCTGGCCAGGGCAGTTTCCATCCATGCCCCGGCGATGCTGATCCTGTTGCTGATGCTGTGCGTGAGCCCGGCTGCCGCCCACGTTGAAGAGGAACATCACTTTTCACCTGAAGCAGCGCAGCAACCCGTGTCGGCATCCCTGGGGGTCGATGAGCATATCGGCTCCAAGCTGCCCCTGGATCTGGTTTTTCGCGATGAGACCGGCAAGGCGGTCCGCCTGGGGGATCTGGTCAGCGGTCCGACGATCATCCTGCCGGTGTATTACGGTTGCACCAATGTCTGCTACAATCTGCAGTGGGGACTGGCGCGGGTCCTGCCGCAGTTGAAAAGTCGTCCGGTCAGCGAGTACCGGGTGATCTCGGTCAGCTTCGACGAACAGGAAACGCCAGCCCAGGCGGCGCGGTTCAAAAAGATCTATCTGGCTGCCACCCAGGCCCCCTTCCCCGAGGACGGCTGGCGCTTTCTGACTGGAGAGAAAACTGCTATCCGGCAGTTGACCGATGCTGCCGGTTTTCATTTTCAACGCAAGGGGCAGGATTTTATCCATCCGGTGGTGAGTCTAGTGGTGTCCGCAGACGGCTCCATTATCCGCTATCTCTACGGGACGACCTTTCTGGCCAAGGATCTGTCCCTGGCGCTGCTGGAGGCACGCGAGGGCAAAACCGGCGCCACGGTCCGCAAGGTAATGGAGTATTGCTTTACCTTTGATCCATCGCAGAAAACCTATGTCTTCAACCTGTTACGGGTGAGCGCTACGGTGGTGATCGTCTGTGTGGCTGGTTTTCTGGTTTTTCTGCTGCTGACCGGGAAAAAGCGCAGGTCGTCAAAAACGGAGGACTCATGAGTACGGATGAACAGGTAGGCGCCCCGTGCCAAGGCGGCTTCTGGAGCGATACCGGCAGAAGCGGCATCGGGTCGTGGATTTTTTCCTGTGACCACAAACGGATCGGGCTGCTCTACCTGTATTCGGTGCTCGGATTTTTTATGGTCGGGGTCCTGCTCGGGATGCTGCTGCGCATCGAGCTGATGGCGCCGGGCCGCACCATCATGGGACCCCAGAGTTATAACGCGCTGTTCACCGTGCATGGCGTGGTGATGATCTTCCTCTTTATCATTCCCGGTTTTCAGGGCTCCTTCGGCAACATGGTCATGCCGATCCAGATCGGCGCCCGCGATGTCTCTTTCCCGCGCCTGAATCTCTTTTCCTGGTGGCTGTACATGGTCGGCGCTCTGATCATCCTGACCGCACTCTTCACCGGTGGCGGTCCGCCCGATACCGGCTGGACCTTCTATGTCCCCTTTAGCGCCCGCACCGGGACCAATGTCTCCCTGGCGGTATTCGGAGTCTTTATCATCGGTTTTTCATCGATTGTGACCGGTGTCAACTTCGTCACCACCATTCACCGTCTGCGGGCCGAGGGGATGACCTGGGGGAGGCTGCCGCTGTTTACCTGGTCGCTGTATGCCACCGCCTGGGTGCAGATTCTGGCCACGCCGATCCTGGGCATCACCCTGGTACTGGTCCTGGCTGAGCGTATCCTGGGGGTCGGTCTGTTTGATCCGTCCCGGGGCGGCGACCCGGTCATGTACCAGCATCTGTTCTGGATCTATTCCCATCCGGCGGTTTACATCATGATCCTGCCGGCCATGGGGGTGATTTCGGATGTGATCCCGGTCTTCTCGCGCAAGCCGATCTTCGGCTACAAGATGATCGCCTTTTCCAGCATCGCCATTGCCGCCGCCGGTTCCCTGGTCTGGGGGCACCACATGTTCACCAGCGGCATGAGCGATACGGCCATCCTGGTTTTTTCGTTTTTAACTTTTGTGGTGGCAATTCCTTCGGCCATCAAGGTGTTCAACTGGGTTTCGACCCTCTACAAAGGGTCGATCTCTCTGGAAGCGCCCATGCTCTTTGCCCTCTCCTTTGTGATACTCTTTTCCATCGGGGGTCTGAGCGGCTTGATTCTGGGGGCTGCAGCCACCAATATTCATGTGCATGACACCCATTTCGTGGTCGGGCATTTCCATTATGTGATTTTTGGCGGCTCCGGTTTTGCCTTTTTCTCGGCCATGCACTACTGGTTGCCCAAGTTCTATGGCCGCAGATATGCTGAAAAGCCGGCCATCGCGGGCTGGGCACTGATGTTTATCGGTTTCAATATCATGTACTTCACCATGCAGGTACTTGGTATGCAGGGCATGCCGAGACGTTACTACGACTACCTTCCTGAGTTTGCTTCTCTTAACCTGGTGGCCACCGTTGGCAGCTGGATCCTGTTCGCCGGGCTGGTGCTGATGCTGGCCAATCTTTTCCGTGGCCTTTTTTACGGAGCGCCGTTTGAAGGCAATCCCTGGGGCGGGGCGACCCTGGAGTGGAGCATCCCGACCCCGCCGCCGACCGAGAACTTCATCCGTGAACCGGTGGTTACCCATGGCCCCTATGATTTCAAAGGGACGGGCATGCTATGAGCCATGTCGAGCACAAAGACTACGCTGGCGCTAAAATGGGCATGTGGTTGTTTCTGTTTACGGAGCTGCTGCTGTTTGGCGGAATGTTTATCCTCTATGCGGTCTATCTGGCACGCTACCCCCACGAATTTACGTCTGCCGGACGCCAGCTGAATGTGGTTTTCGGAACGATCAACACGCTGGTGTTGCTCACCAGCAGTCTGCTGGTGGCCATGGCGGTCAGCGCTATCCAGCGGGATCAGCGGAGTCGCTCCCTGCAAATGCTGGGAGGGACGGTTCTGTGTGCCGCAATCTTCATGGCCATCAAGTATTTCGAGTGGAGCGCCAAGATCGCTCACGGTATCTATCCCGGTTCACCGCATCTGAAATCCGGCCCCCCCGGCGAATCGGTCTTCTTCGGTTTGTACTACCTGATCACCGGCATCCATGGCTTGCATGTGCTGATAGGCGCGTCCCTGCTGGCCTGGGTGGCGCTCAAGATCCACAGGGGAACCGTGCATGGAGGCGATTATGTGCTGCTTGAGAACGCTGCCCTGTACTGGCACCTGGTGGATCTGATCTGGATCTTTATTTTTCCGCTGTACTACCTGATCCTGTAGGAGGGCGGCATGACATCAGACAATGAAAACCATCATATCATCGGCTACGGCACGTTGGCGGGTGTCTGGCTGGTCCTGCTGGTTCTGACCGCGCTGACGGTGCTGGTGACACGTTTCAACCTGGGGGGCTACAAGGTCCTGGCCGCTCTGACCATCGCCTCCCTCAAGGCAGGTCTGGTGATCGCCTTTTTTATGCATATGAAATACGAGGGGCGGATTCTGCGCTGGATGCTGTTCGTGGCTCTGGTCACCCTGGCCATTTTTATCGGACTTACCTTCTTTGATGTGCTCTACCGCTGAGGAGACGACGTGGACCCCAAGCACCTGCAATCCACAACCGATGCCATTGATCCGATCTTCATGTCCCTCTTCGGGGCCTGCCTGGCGCTGCTGGTGGGCATTACGGTGGTCATGCTGGTCTTTGTTGTCCGCTACCATAAATCCCGCGCCCCCCAGCCGACCTCCCAGGTCGAGGGGAGTTTCTGGCTGGAAGTTGTCTGGGTTGTTTTGCCCTCCATGCTGGTTCTGGCCATGTTCTACTATGGCTGGGCAGGCTATGTGACCTTGCGTACTGTTCCGAAAAATGCCCTGCCAGTGACCGCCACGGCCCGCATGTGGTCATGGGACTTTACCTATGCCAACGGCAGAACCAGCCCCAAACTGTACGTACCGGTGGGTAAGCCGGTTGTGGTTGAACTGGTTTCCAAAGATGTGATCCATGGTTTTTACCTGCCCGCGTTCCGGGTCAAGCGCGACGTGGTTCCGGGAATGAAAAATCATGTCTGGTTTGTTGCCGACAAGCCCGGAACCCATGACCTGTTCTGCTCCCAGTATTGCGGAACCGGTCATTCGGCCATGATTACCACCGTGGAGGTATTGTCCGAAGAGGCGTTCGAGAACTGGCTGAATCAGACCCCGGTCAAGGGGGTGCGGCATGGACGTGAGCTGATGGAAAAACATGGCTGTCTGGGCTGCCACTCCCTGGATGGCGCTCCCGCAGTCGGTCCCACCTTCAAGGGGTTGTTCGGCAGCAGGGTCAGAGTGCTGAAGGATGGCAAGCCGTTGACCGTTCTGGCTGATGAGGTGTATCTGCGGGAATCGATCCGTCAGCCCTCGGCGAGCATTGTGGAAGGTTTTCCCGCAATTATGCCCGTGGCTCCAGACCTGTCCGATGCCGACCTTGAGGAGTTGGTTGAGTATCTGGAGGATCTCAAGTGAGTTTGGCTCTGATCAGACTATTTCGCCCACGTTTGGCGCTGATGAATGGAGTGGCTGCGGTTGGGGGGTATCTGCTTTTTTCGTCGGAAGCGCACAGAGGCGCCCTGTGCGCACTGTTCCTGGGTGTACTGTTTCTGGCGGCGGCCGGCTCGGCCCTGAACCAGGTCCTGGAGCGAGACCTTGATCGCCTGATGCTGAGGACGATGATACGCCCCCTCCCCCGGGGTGACCTGACAACGCGGGCCGCCACCTCCTACGCCGGAGTGGCCCTGTGCGCGGGTGTAGCGCTGCTCGTTGTCTTTTGCGGAAGTGTTTCCGTGTTGATGGGAGCAACTGCCCTGTTCTGGTACCTGGCTGTCTATACTCCGCTCAAGCGCCGTTCCAACTGCGCCCTGGTTTTCGGGGCAGTCTGCGGGGCACTTACTCCGGTGATCGGCTGGTGCGCTGCCGGCGGCAGTCCGTTTGACTACCGGATCATGTTCCTGGCCGGGCTGCTGTATCTGTGGCAGGTACCCCATTTCTGGCTTCTGCAGCGCCGCCATGCCGATGATTACCAGCGGGCTGGGCTTCCACTTGTTGTCATGGGAGTCGAGGGTGGTGTCGTTTCAAGTCTCTTCTGGCTCTGGATTGTGGCGCTGGTGGCCGGGACCATGCTGTTGCCGGCCTTCGGGATCATCCCACCCCGCGCATCGCTCTGGTACGCGGCTTTTCCCCTGCCGCTGGTCCTGCTTTTCATGCTCCGTTCCGAAAAAGCCCTCTTTTCCTATCTCAATCTGTTCCCCCTGCTGGTTACCCTGCCACTGATAGAGCTCTGACATGTCGTCCAGAAACTAGCGGGTAAAAAACCGGATGGCCGCATACACGATATCGAATAGGTCCGGGTCGGAGCGTCGCAGCGGATCTCCGAACTCATCGAATGACGGGGAACCGCTCCGGTACGCCGACAGCTTCTCCCGGCGTTCGATCTCCTTTTTCTGCTCTTCCTTTTTTATCTGCTCCTGATGCTCCTGATCCAGCAGTTTGCCTCCCAGTTTCATCCACTCGAAAAGATGCCGCAACTCACCCCCATCAAGCCAGACCCCATGGGCCTTGCAGCGATCAACAATGACGCCGCTTCTGACACCGAAGTTGACCCTGTTCATCAGTTGGGAGCAGACCGGGCATTTAATGTAGGAAATTGCATACTGTTCAGGCTGCCGGTGTAAATTGATGCCGTCCAGCCCGGTTTTATCGATAAGGAACACATTGCTGACGGTGGCCTCCAGCAGGGCTTCCAGTTCTCCGGGATCAAAGAACAGGCCCAGGCATTGATCGCACCTGTCGATGAGAAACGTGCCGTTCAGTTTCAGATCAATGGTCTTCAGTTTAACATCACAGCGTGGGCAGATACGGGGAGAATCATTTTCATGGGTGGTGTAGAAATGGATTCCCTTGAGATCAATGTCATTGCGGCTGCCGCAATAGTCACACCGAGGAGAACCGTCGGGTAGGGGGGCATTACAGCTTGAACATCTGGCCATGGGACTGCACCTTCCAGGTATGGATTCCGATCATTGGTCTGACAGTATACCCGAAAGCCCTGCCCAAGGTAAACCCATCTCAATTACATGGCAGCAGACATTTTTCTGTAGTATATACATGCAAAAAAATGGGAGGTGTTGCCATGAGATGTGTGTGGATCCTATTATGTCTATCCATTCTGACAGCCTGCTCAGCGAGTCGCGGTTTTGACCGGGGAAGCCTGCGGGGTCAGATGTCAACCCAGAAACAGGTCACCGAGGAAGATATTAGAGAAGTCCTTGACGCGAAGCCGCGGTTGTCCCTGCCCTTCAAGCTGGCGCTCTATTTCTCGAAACCGGTGGTTGATCGGCGCTATGGGAGTGTTTGGTTCTGGCGGCCCGAGGATAGGGACAAACTGCTTTCCCTTGAGCCGGAACTGAAGAAAAAAGGTGTGATCACCGAAACTGTTGTGATTGGCGATCACATGCTGGAGGGCTCAGACAACAGGGCGGTCCGTTTGGCTGCCGCACGCGCTGGAGCGGATGCCGTGCTGATTATCAATGGAGTGAGTGCTGTTGACCGGTTTAATAACGCACTTGCCTATTCCTACTGCCTGCTGGTTACCCCCCTGGTTGTCGCGGGCACGGAAGCTGATGGCCTTTTTCTGATGAACGCCTCCCTGTGGGATGTGCGTAACCAGTACCTTTACCTGTCCGTGGATAGCGAGGGCACGGCCAAAGATATCAAGCCGGCGGTTTTTGTGAACGAAAAACGGGTTGTTTTGAGCGCAAAGTCTGCAGCACGTGATGCCCTGGTACGCGAGCTCGCTTCCCGTCTGGCCAGGCTTGGCGCGAAGTAATCGCATCGCTTCAAAGCCGCTTCTCATCAGTGTCCCATCCCTGCATCAAACCTCTGAGACCCTGTCAAATCAGTGGCGAGGGGCTGGATGATGTGTGCTATGATGAGAAAAAAAGAAATAAGTGGGGTGCCGGGTTGACATACGACCGGCAGTACCAGGAGCAACCATGGCGAGAAAAATCTTCGTTGCGGGCACGGGGCAGCATTGCGGAAAGACAACGACCAGTCTTTCTCTTCTGCACCTGGCCCAGAAAAAATACCAGCATGTCGGTTTTATTAAACCGGTTGGTCCGAAGCCGACTATATTACGCGGACATATTGTTGACAAGGACGCTGTCCTGATGGCCCAGGTTTTCGGTTTGCACAAGTACCTGCGCTTTATGACACCCGTACCGGTTTTCCCCGACACGACCCGCAGGGTCATCGATGGCAACATCTTGGTTTCCGAGCTTGAGGACCGAATATGTCACGCGATTGCAGAGCTTGAGAAACGATGTGATTTCATTGTCATCGAGGGGGCAGGGCATCCGGGGGTCGGGTCGGTGCTGAAACTTTCCAACGCCCGCATTGCCGGCATGCTGGGTGCGCCGGTGCTGTTGGTGACCGGTGGTGGTGTGGGAACGGTGATCGACGCGGTCAGCATGGATCTGGCGCTTTTCGAGAAGGAGGGGGCCGACGTGCGGGCGCTCCTGGCCAACAAGCTGATTACTGAAAAACGTGAAAAAACTTTGGATTACCTGAGACGGGGGCTGGCGGGCGAATCATTTGCGGTGGTCGGCGGTTTTGATTACCAGTCTGTTTTGGCTGATCCCACCCTGCGGCGCATATCGCGTCTGCTGGGATTGCCCTTGCAGGGCAATCACCGCGAGATGGGACGAATCATTCATCACTTGCAGATTGGCGCTGCCTCGACCCAGCGGGTAACCGAACTGCTCAAGGATTCATCGCTGATTATTGTCACCAGCAGTCGTGATGAGTTGCTGGTGACCTTGGCTAATCTTTACCAGATGCATGATTATCGCGCACGCATAGCCGGACTTATCATTCCCGGGGTCACTCCGGTCAGCACCATTACCCAACGTATTATCGACCATAGCAGAATCCCTTATATGCGTACCGCAATACAGCCGACCACCGAACTCTATCGCATTATCACCGAGGATGTGTCCAAGACCACATTCGAGGATAAGCAAAAACTCGATCTGGTGCGGGCATTGGCGGAACGGAGTCTGGATTTTGATGTCCTTGATGCATTGTTTGCCCCGTAACCTGCTGGCTTCAAAGGGAAAATCTGAGTGCTGCGCGGCTGAACCTGGCAACTTGTTGTGCGTTCTAGGTAATCGAGGTTTTCGCACTGAAAAAATGAAAGGCCCGCGAATTTTCGCGGGCCTCGTGGTGATTGGTTGTTCCGTTGCCCTTTTCAAGGGTAATTACCGGTTTTTAAACAAGAACACCGGTCGGATGCTTCGATTGACTATAGTGCTCGGGAGTAGCTTCCTCTATAATGTTGCCCTCCTTTGTCTGTTCAGTCTTGATCCGGTAGCGCTACCTGATTTCACTATAGCGCTGATAATCAAAAAAAACAGGCTGTTTTTTTAAAAATTATCCGTGTATAGTGTTAAAGCTAAAACACAATCTGGAAAATACAGAGCCCCATTTGATGTGCCTGGGACGAACAAAACAGCAACTACAAACGGCGCCGGAGAAATCCGGCGCCGTTTGTAGTTGCGTACCTCAGGAATGGAAACGTGCAATTTAGCGCAGAGGGTCGAAGAGGAATTCCAAGCCGTTGACCTTTATCTCGTATACCGTGCTCAGCATGTCGCCCAGCTTTCCCTTGGGAAAACCCTTCTGGGCAAACCAGATCACGTACGGTTCGGGCAGATCGATCAGGAGGCGTCCGGCATACTTGCCAAAGGGCATGCGCATCGCGGCCAATTCGAGCAGTTTCTGGTGGTCATAGACCGGGGCGGTTTCCATGTGTAAGACAAACTCCTCACATGCGGTCCCGAATGCCCCGCTACCGCATGTGTCAACGTTTTAGGTTGTTCTCAAAGGCAGACCGGTTGCGAAGGCTGCGAAGACTGGGCGAGTTCGCTATGTGCAAACAGCGGCTGCTGGAATATGATTCCGGCAGCCGCTGTTTTTACGGTCAAGGGGGAGGATTCCTAGAGGATTTCTATCAGCTCGATATCAAATTTGAGATCTTCACCTGCAAGGGGATGATTTGAATCAAACGTAACGCTGTCCGCGGATACCTCGACAACGGTCACGTCAATCTCTTCATCGTTGTCATTGGCAAGCGTAAACGCATCGCCGACCTCCGGTTGCAGGTCTTCGGGGATCTCACTGCGTTTGGCTGAAAAAACCTTCTCAGGGTCATATTCGCCAAAAGCGTCTGCCGAAGGAATAAGAACACTTTTCTTCTCTCCAACAGCCATGCCGATCAAGGCTTGTTCGATTTCCGGAAAAAACTCCTTGGAGCCGATGGTGATCTCCATGGGACCGCTCTCTCCTTCGCAGTCACAGTCATCGTCTTCACAGACATCTTCATAGGTTGAGTCAAAAACAGTGCCGTCTTCCAGGGTGGCGCTGTAGTGGAATATTACTTTGTCGCCATGCTTAGCGTGTGCCATTGTGGTACCTTTCAGTGTATGGTAGGCTGTAGCGCCGAATTTATTTTTGCCAGAATACGGGAAATACGGGTCGCCAGTCCACAAAAATCTACAGACAGGCGCTGTTTTCTTTAAGCGCTCTTTCTCGGTTTTTGTTGATTCATTGAACGGGTTGTACAATCGCTCTTTCTTCGAAACAGAATTTGAGCGAGCGTCAAAAGGGAAAAACTACCCGGTCAGCGTTGTCGTGGCCGACCTTGATGGGCTCAAGGGGGTAAACGATTCCCATGGGCATGCCGTGGGTGATTGCTCTTCTGAATCAAGCTGACATGCGCATGCACAAGGACAAGTCAAACCATAAGATTACCGGCAAAGGGGGGAGTGTCTATACTCCTCTGTTTTTTTCCCCTCCGGTGATGGATGGAGATGCGCCAATGCCCCCGAACTGACCACAGAAGCATGATTGCATCTGTTCCAAAATGTCATATGCTTTGTGATATGAACACTACATGGAGGTGAACCCATGGAATTGCGTAAAACCCATACCATTATCCTGAACGAGGGGGATCCGGAGAGAAAACGGGCTGAAATCCGTGAGTATTTCCATCGCACATTTGATATTGACGAACTGCTCTACGAAACGCTCAAGGAAGACGCTACCTTCCATCTGCGGGCCGATCGCCTGCGCCACCCCCTTATTTTTTACTACGGCCATACCGCCACATTTTTCATCAACAAACTGACCATCGCCAGGGTGATCAATACCCGCATCAATCCCGCTTTCGAATCCCTGTTCGCGGTTGGTGTGGATGAAATGTCCTGGGACGACCTTGACTCCACCCACTACGACTGGCCGACCCAGCAGGCGGTCAAGGAGTACCGCGACAGGGTCCGGGAGCTTGTGGACGACCTGATCAGAACCCTGCCGCTGACCCTGCCCATCACCTGGGAAAACCCCTTCTGGGGTATCATGATGGGGATCGAGCATGAACGCATTCACCTGGAAACTTCGTCGGTGCTGATCAGGCAGCTGCCCATTGATCAGGTGGTCAAACACCCCTTCTGGGATATCTGCCGAGAGGCGGGTGAACCGCCCCGGAATGAACTCCTGCCGGTAGCGGGCGGAATGGTTGAGCTCGGCAAGTCATGCGACCATCCTCTGTATGGATGGGACAACGAGTACGGCAGTCACCGGGCCGAGGTGGCCGGATTCAAGGCTTCCCGCTATCTGGTGTCAAACCGGGAATATCTTGAATTTGTTGATGATGGCGGTTATTGCCAGCGACAATGGTGGACCGAGGAAGGCTGGAAATGGCGGGAGTTCAAGCAGGCCGGACATCCGCTGTTCTGGATTCGGCACACCGGGACGGATGGTGGCTGGGGATTGAGAACCATGTTGGAGATTATCGACCTGCCCTGGAACTGGCCGGTGGAGGTCAACCAGTTGGAAGCCAAGGCCTTTTGTAACTGGAAAACAGCCCGCAGCGGTCAGCCGATCCGTCTGCCCAGCGAGGATGAATGGACCCGGCTGCGGGATCTGTGCAGCATTCCCGATCAGCCCTGGTGGGACAGTGCCCCTGGTAACATCAACCTCGAACAGTGGAGCTCCTCCTGCCCGGTGGACCGGTTCCGCTTTGGTGACTTTTACGACGTGCTGGGCAATGTCTGGCAGTGGACCGAAACTCCCATTTACCCCTTCCATGGGTTCAGGGTTCATCCCTGGTATGACGATTTTTCCACCCCCACCTTTGATACCCGCCACAATCTGATCAAGGGTGGTTCCTGGATTTCCACCGGCAACGAGGCCACCCTCGATGCGCGCTACGCCTTCCGCCGGCACTTCTTTCAGCATGCCGGATTTCGCTATGTGGAGAGTGTCGCGCCGATCGAAATCCATCAGGATCAGTACGAGACCGATACCCTGGCGGCTCAGTACTGCGATGCCCATTACGGGGTCGAACATTTCGGCGTGCCCAACGCGCCGAAAGCTTTAGCCGGAATCTGCCTGGAGGTAATGGCGGGGCGCAATAAGGGACAGGCCCTCGACCTGGGCTGCGCTGTGGGACGATCCGCATTTGAATTAGCCAAGGGAGGTTTTCAGCGGGTAACCGGTCTGGATTTCTCCACCCGTTTCTTCCGTCTGGCGGCCCGTATGCAGGAGGAAGGCTATCTGCGTTATGCGCTGCCGGAAGAGGGTGAGATCGTCTCGTTTTACGAGATTAGCCTGGTTGACCTGGGGCTGGATGATGTCCGCCAGCGGGTTGAGTTTTACCAGGCCGATGCCTGCAACCTGCCTGAAAAATTTACCGGCTATGATCTTGTGCTGGCGGCCAACCTGATCGACCGTCTCTATACGCCCCGGCGTTTTCTGTCAACCATTCATGGCCGAATGAATCCGGGTGGGATTCTGATCATCACTTCACCCTATACCTGGCTGGAAGAGTATACGAAAAAAGAGGAGTGGCTGGGTGGTTACCGGGAAGCCGGTGAGCCGGTCTGGACGCTGGATGGTCTCCGGAATGCGCTGGCACCGCACTTTCGCCTGATGGGTGAACCCCGCGACGTGCCTTTCGTGATTCGCGAGACGCGCCGCAAGTTTCAGCACAGCATTGCGGAGCTGACTGTGTGGGAGCTGCTGTAAATGTGAGTGGAGGATGTCATGGAAGAGCGCATTACGGAACTGGAATTACGCTTCATGCAGCAGGAGCGCACCATTCAGGAACTCAATGAGACCGTCTTTCGACAGGAACAGAGCATTACCCGGCTGGAGCGTCAGCTTCAACTTTTGAGCGAACAGTTTCGCTCGTTTGAGCCCGCGGGGACACTCGACCTAGTTGAAGATGAGCGTCCGCCACACTACTGATTTCACTGCCCGCGATTTTGATCACTTGCGGGGGGTGCGTCGAAGGCGGTTCTCAAGACCTGCTTCATGTCGGAGATCTTGTACGGTTTCTGGACAAAGCCCGCCACTCCCTGTGTCGTGAATTTATCGGCCATGTCCTGTTCACTGTACCCACTGCACATTACCACGCGCAGTTCAGGATGTATCCTGCGAAGCTCCCGGAAGGTCTGCACCCCGTCCATGCGGGGCATGGTCAGATCGAGGATCACGCAATCGATACTGGCCCGGTTCTCCCGGAATACTTCCAGCGCATGGCACCCGTCCGTGGCGGTAAGTACCCGGTAGCCCAGCAGAGACAGCATCTCCTCTCCCATGTCACGAATTGTTTCCTCATCATCCACCAGCAACACGGTGCCGCTTCCCTGCCAGCTATCCATGGGCTGCGGCAACAATGCCTCCGGATTTGAAAGTTGCTGGGAAGCTGGCAACAGGATCTTAAAGGTGGTTCCCTCGCCTATTTTGCTTTTGAGTGTTATGGCGCCCCGGTGTCCACGAATGATTCCGAGCGTGGTGGCCATGCCGAGACCCCGACCGGTGAATTTGGTTGAAAAGAACGGTTCAAAAATTTTGGAGGCGGTTTCCCGATCCATGCCGCACCCGTTATCGCTGACTTCCAGGAAAACATACCTCCCTTCCGGCAGTTGTTCATCGATCCACAGCTCCGAAAGGTAGTCCCGGTCGCACTCCATGGAGCCCGTCGTAATGGTTATTTCGCCGCTCTGCTCGCCAATGGCTTCGGATGCATTGATGACCAGATTCATGATGACCTGCCGCAACTGGGTCGCATCGGCATTGATGTCCGCCAGATTGCTGTCGAAATCAAAGCTCAGTGTGGCTTTCTTGGAGAGGGATACATCCAGTATCTGGTGCATTTCTTCGATAAGGGTGTTCAGGTTCAGCGTTTCGATGGCGAAATGTCCCTTGCCGGAGTACGCCAGCAACTGGCTGGCCAGTTCTGCTGCCTTTCCGGCAGCCTGATCGATCCTGAGGATATTGTTCCGGGCAGGCGATGCCGGTGGAAGTTGCATCAGGGCCAGATCGGCATTGCCGAGCACTGTCGTCAGAATATTGTTGAAGTCGTGGGCAATACCGCCGGCCAAAACACCCAGGCTCTCCAGTTTCTGGACATGGAGCATCTGCGCTTCGATGCGTTTGTTTTCCGCTTCCAGACGTTTTCTCTCGGTAATTTCCCGACCGATGACCATCAGGTGCGCTTTCTCTTCCACCATGAAGCGGGAGAGAATATATGCCACATACTTCTTTTTACCGAAGCTGGTATGCAATTCGGTTTCGATTCGTTCCGTTACTCCGTTTGTCAGGACAGACTCGGCCTTGGCGGTAAGCCCCGCATCCCGCCAAGATGCCAGCTGTCTGAAATTCTGCTTCAGCAGGGCAGAAGCGGACCCCTCGGCTATTTCAACCGCTGCCCGGTTTGCCAGGATACAGTCACCCGTTTCTCCGTCAAAAATGCGGATACCCATGGGGGATTGCGCCAGCAGGGTTTCCACGAAATTCAAGGCTTTGTTGCGGGAGTCCTCGGCCAATTTGTTGTCGCTGATATCGGCAATAATTCCAACCAGCGATTGAAGCTTGCTGTCGTCATTCTCAAGGCGTTTCAGGGAGAGATATCCCCAGAAATGGTCGTGTGCTCCACGCAGATACCGCCGTTCTGTAAAGGTTTCAATTTGGTCACCACGTATCAAATCGAACAGACGGGCACTCCCGGTCTCTCTTTCCGAGGGATGGAGATGGTCCGCATATGGTGAGCCGATCAACTCTTCCATGCCGCACCCGAACAGCTCGGCCATGCGTCCGTTGGCAAAGGTAATCACCCCCAGGGGGTCCAGCATGATGATTCCGGCCTGTGATGCCTCAAAGATGGTCCTGAGTCGCTGCTCGCTCTCCCGGTACTCCTCTTCCGTTCGCTTCTGTTGAACAATTTTCCAGACCGCATCCATCAGCAGTGTCAACTGGCGCACATCTGCGTCGTCGTAATCGCTTGCCTTGTTGGCAACCCCGATGGCCGCAACTATCGACGTGTCACTGAAAACCGGGATGGACATGAACGTGTGCACGGTGGCATGTCCTTCAGGATATCCATTCATCACGGTTCTCAGGGAGTTGAAGTTGTTGATGATAACGGGTTGGCGCTGCCGCACGGCTTCACCCCATACTCCGGAACTGTCCAGGGGGTGGGAAGGCTGCTTTTCGGTAATGCGGCATTCATCCATGACCTCGCGAGACCAACTGTTGCGGGTGAATTGGCGGGTCTGCTCATCAAAATAATGGATAAAGCCGATTCTGCTGCCGGTGAGCAGGATGGCCTCTTCCAGAGCAAAATCCAGCAGATCCTGCGCAGAGGTGAACTTGTGCTGGATGATGCGCAGCAGGCTCTCAAGACGCGCCTCGCTCAGACGGAGGGCCTCCCTTGCCTGTTCAAGTTCAGTAATTTCTGTTGGTTGACTCGCCTGGTGGGACTGGACGCGCGCAAAGTCATCATTGACGATGTCCGTGTGGCAGTCATCGGTAGTGATGGTTCTGTCCGATGTGTAATGCAATGGTACATCTCCGGTTGTTGCTAATAGGTAACCATGGGGGTTACAGCGGGGGAGTGTGACAACGGCTCCGCAGTTTAGCGAAAAATGGATGTTCTGTAAACGGTATTTTAATGAATGCCGGGCGCCCTGCGACCTGTTCGGCCAACTGGAACCGGCGTACCGCCCATATCCGGAAAGCGTGGGGCAGGGTTAAGCCACTGTTTTCCGGAAACGCTCCACCGCCACCAGCAGCACCACAACCCCTATGGTCGCCAAGGCAGCCAGTTGCGACCAGAGTACCCCGAATCCCACCCCTTTCAGGAATATTCCCCTGATGATGACCATATAGAAGCGGAGCGGGTTGAGCAGGGTCAGCCACTGCACCGGCAGGGGCATGTTCTCGATGGGAAAGGCAAAGCCGGACAGCAGCATGGCTGGAAAAATAACGAAGAAGGCGGTCATCATGGCCTGCTGCTGGGTACGGCTGATGGTTGAAATCAGCAGGCCGATTCCCAGGGAACTCATCAGAAAGAGGGTGGTGGCCAGGAAGAGCAGCCACAGACTGCCGCGCACCGGCACATTGAATACCAGCGTGCCCACCAGGCTGATCAGGGCCACATCGATGTAGCCGATCAGCACAAAGGGGAGCGTCTTACCCAGGATGAATTCAACCTTGCGGATCGGGGTGACGATGACCTGTTCGATGGTGCCGATCTCCTTTTCGCGCACGATGGCCATGGAGGAGAGCAGCATGGTGATGACGAAGAGGATATTGGTGATAACCGCCGGAACGTAGAAGGGGGGGCTATCCAGGTTATCATTGAACCAGGCGCGACTGGCCAGTTCCACCCGGCCGATGCGGGGTGTGCTGCCCAGATGGCGTTGGACAAAACGGAGCTGCAGGCTGGTGTTGTAGGCGTTGGACAGGCGTCCCAGATAGCCCATGACCACCCCGGCCGTATTGGAATCGGAGCCGTCCAGCAGCGCCTGGACCGCTGCATTTTCTCCCCTGGCCAGCTGTTGGCTGAAACCGTGTTCGATGGTCAGCGCCACCCTGACCGTGCCGCGGTCCAGCAGGGCCCGGGCCTGGCTGTCATTGTCGATATGCCGGGTGATGCGGAAATGCCCCGATGAGGAGAGGATTTCCACCAGTTCCCGGCTCTCACTGCTGTTGTCCCGGTCCATGATCGCCGTGGGAATGTTTCTGACGTCCATGTTAACCGCGTAGCCGAAGATCACCGTCTGTAGGGCGGGGATCACGAACAGCACGATCCTCATGCGCGGGTCGCGGAAGACCTGGATAAACTCCTTGATCAGCATGGCGCGGAGACGTTCAAACATGCTAAACCTCTGTGGCTAAAGAATCTTTTTTCGAAACTTCCCCACCGCCACTGCCATCACGATCACACCGAAGCCTGCCAGAAAGAGCACCTCCGGCCAGAGCAGGCCTATGCCCGCATCCTTGAGGTAGATGCCCCGCAGGATAAAGACGAAGTAGCGGGCGGTGATGATGTGGGTCACGGCCTGGATCACCGGCGGCATGTTTTCGATGGGGAAGATGAAGCCGGAGAGCAGAAAGGCTGGCAGAACGGTGGTGACGATGGCCAGCTGGCTGGCCAGCAGCTGGCTCTTGGTGATGATGCTGAGCAGCATGCCGAAGGAGAGCGCACCGAACAGGAACAGCATGGCCAGGGGTGTCAGCAGCCAGAGACTGCCGCGCAGTGGCACATTGAAGACGAACTCTCCCACACAGATGCAGAGGATCAGGTCCAGTACACCGATGCAGAAGTAGGGAGCCAGTTTGCCGATGATCAGTTCCAAGGCCGTAACCGGCGTGGCGATCAGCTGCTCCATGGTGCCGGTTTCCCACTCGCGGGCCATGCTGAGGGAGGTCAGGATGGCGGCCATGATCATCATCACCACCGCGATCAGGCCGGGGAAGATGAAGTTGCGCGAGGTCATGTCGCTGTTGAACCAGACCCTGGGCGCCAGATCAAGGCTGGGCATTTTGAGGTTCATCCCGGCCCGCTGCAGCCGGTTCATGGCTATCTGGCGCGAATACCCCAACGTGGTGGCGTCGGCGTAGCCCAGGGCAATGGTGGCGGTGTTGGGGTCGCTGCCATCCACGATGGCCTGCACCACGGCCGTCTCACCCAGGGAGAGCTTGCGACTGAAATCGGGCGGAATCACCAGGGCGATCAACGCCTGGCGGCGATCCACGGCATCCTCGATGCTGCGGTAGTTGTCGGTGCTGAGACGCAGATCGAAATAGCGCGATCCGCTGAAGCGGCTGATGAACTCGCGGCTCTCCACGGTGTTGGCCTGATCCCAGACCGCCAGCGGCACCTTGTCCACATCCAGTGTCAGGGCATATCCGAACAGGAACAGCAGCATCATCGGCATGCCGATACCCATCATCAGGCTGCGCGGGTCACGCAGGACGTGAATGAATTCCTTCTTTGCAACGGCTTTCAGGCGGCGTGGGTTCATAAATGCTTTCGCGTCACTGTTTCATGGGGATGCATGAACTATATGCGCAATGGCAGGCTAGTTCAAGTCCAGGGAGATGTATGCTGTTTGGTTACAATGATTGTGGATGGAGATGGTGCATCTGTTATTAGAATCATTGACAGGGGAAATGAGTTCATTATCATTGGCGCAAGTGGGAAAAAGGATGGATACCGGAGTGAACAAACAGCTACAGCAACCGCCCGACAGCCGGGACAGCGGTTCATTGCCGCCACAGCCGGACCGGAGTCAAGCAAACACCCTCACCGTAACGTACAATGGATTCATGAAGGCGGTGCTCGCCATTGGCGGGATGATTGCCTTGACGGTTCTCTCCTTCTTCGTCACCGGTGAAGAGTTCGTCCTGCACGTGACAGCTGTTGGCGGAGTGGTGGCGCTGCTGCTCTACCTGGTCGAGTGTCTGACCACCGTGAACATCAGCCTGGAGCCGGACCGGATCGTCAAGCGACGCCTGTTCTTCGGCGAGACGGTCATCCCTGCCCAGCGCGCAATCCTGGTTGCTGACCAGTATGGCATCCGCTTCTATCACGGCTGCACCACCAACCGGCGGGAGCGGGTCACGATTCTCCTCCAGATGATCTCCAGGGATGAAGCCGAAGAGGCGCTGGAATATGCCAGGAAACGGTACCGTTTCCAGCTGAGGGAAGAACGGACCGGTGAAGACGAAACGGTGACGCTCGAAGGGGGCGGAGCCGGTAAGGAGCGCAAGGTCAATGTTCTCACCCTGGAACAGTTCGGCAAGGCGCATGATACCTACCGCAGTGCAGCTGCATGTATGGCCGCCAATGCTGTAATCGTGGCCCTGACCGTTGGACTGGCCGATTCATTCGACGGCTTTGGTCAGACGCTGCCGGTTGCCTGGATTCGCGGGGCCGCAATAGTGCTGGCCGTGCTGGCCTATCTACCCCTCAGCCGGTTGAATCAGGCCGACACCGCTGCGGCTACATCAGCAGCAAAGACGGGCAGGCGTACCTGGAGTGAACGTGCCAAGGTACTGGAGAACAGAACCCTGGCTACGATGCTGCTGATTGGCGGCGTTGAACTGATTGGTTTCATCCTGTTCCTCCTGTTTGGCAACCTGCTGGACTTCTACCTGTTCCTGGCGGTCGGTGCCTGCTACTACGTCGACTTCTATCCGCGTCTGTCGGCCTGGGAGCGTTTGAGCGAAGCCAAGCCGGAACGGTCGGTCGAGGCTCCTGCAAAAACACCCCTGGCGCCGCTCCCCTCCAAACGCCGCTCGCTGCAGGTCTCCCTGGTGCTGATGGGTGCCCTGGCGGCTTCCAGCTACGGCGAGAGCCGGCAGTACCTCTACAAGAGCAAGAAGGATTGTCTGGACGACTGGGGCAGCGACCAGGATTGCCGGGAACCTTCCCAGGGGAGTGTTCACTACCGGTCCGGCTACTATTACGGCCCCCGTTATGGTGGTTCAGGGCGGGGCGGGATGCGTTCTGTCGGCACGGTCAGCGTCTCACGGGGCGGGTTCGGTTCACTGGGGGGCTTCCACGCCTCCTTCGGAGGGTGACTCCATGGAACGCTTAGCTCTGAAACCCAGGGAAAACTGGGTTGAACTGGTCGAAGGACTGGGGATGAACTACCACACTATCGATGGCGAGCTGTACTGGGACGAGTCGGCCTGTTACCGTTTCACGTCAGCCGAGATCGATATCCTCGACATCGCCACGGCCGAACTCCAGCAACTCTGCATCGAGGCTGCCGAGCGGGTTATCCGGGAGAACCTGTTCAGCCGCTTGCAGATACCGGAGCGTTTCGTTCCATTGGTCATCAACTCCTGGGAGAGGGATGAGCCGTCCCTCTACGGCAGGTTCGATCTGGCATACGATGGCAAGGGGCCTCCCAAGCTGCTGGAGTACAACGCCGACACCCCCACCTCGATCCTGGAGGCGAGCGTGATCCAGTGGTTCTGGCTCCGGGACCGCTTTCCCGATGCTGACCAGTTCAACTCGATTCACGAGAAACTGATCGCATCCTGGCAGAGCTGGCCGTGCCGGCAGCGGGGGATGCTTCATTTCGCCTGTGCCGCGGAAAGCGCCGAGGACCTGGGAAACCTGGAGTATTTGCGGGATACCGCCATTCAGGGCGGTTTCCCCACCAGGCGGCTTTTCATGGAGGATATCGGCTGGGATCACTCCAGCCGATGTTTCGTCGATCTGCAGTACGATGCGATCCGAACCCTGTTCAAGCTCTATCCCTGGGAGTGGCTGATACGGGAGGAGTTCGGTCCCCATCTGGCGGAGACACGGATCACCCTGATCGAACCGGCCTGGAAGATGATGCTGAGCAACAAGGGAATTCTGCCTCTGCTCTGGGAGATGTTTGCCGGGCATCCCAACCTCCTGGAAGCGACCTTCGACGACCGTCCCCTGGATGGTGACTACGTCCGCAAGCCGCTTCTGTCACGGGAGGGGGGCAACATCCTGATTCATCGTCGTGGTGAATGGATCGGCACGGATGGAACCTATGGCGAAGAGGGGTATGTGTACCAGCGTTACGCGCCGCTCCCCCGCTTTGACGGCAACTACCCGGTGATCGGTTCCTGGGTGATCGGGGGAGAGCCGGGCGGAATCGGAATTCGCGAGGACCGCTCGGAAATCACCTCCAACTGCAGCAGGTTTATTCCCCACTATTTCGAGGAGGCATGAGATGGAATCGGTTACGGTTGCGGAGTCCCTGGCAGGTCTGACCAGTTTTTTTGTCAATTTTGTCGCGGCGCTGGTCTTTGCGGTGCTGTTTTCGGCGGTGTACATCCGGGTCACTCCCTTCGCGGAGTTTCGCCTGATCCGGGAGGGGAAGGTGGCGCCGGCCATCAGCTTCAGCGGTGCACTCCTGGGCTTCGTCATTCCGCTGGCCAGTGCCATCGCCAACAGCGTCTCGTTCATGGATATGGTGGTCTGGGCCCTGGTGGCGCTGGTGGTGCAGATACTTGTTTTCGTCACGCTGAGGCTGGTTTTTTCCGATCTGTCCCGGAGTATCGCTGAAAACCAGCTGGCTCCCGCGATCCTGCTGAGCGTGCTGTCGCTGGCTGCCGGAATCCTGAACGCCGCCTGCCTGGTCTACTGATCCTAATTTTGCCACTGAAAAGAGGCTCCAAGTGTTGAGATCGTCTTCTGTTGGTATGATTATCCGCTTGGCTTGAAATGGTTATCTTGATGAAAAATAGTTGTCACACGAAAAAATGTTTGTCTCTAACGCACGCTTCAACATGGGTATGTGTAAATGCGGCCTGCTCTTGATGATACTTGTAACTCTGTTGACAGTGCTCTTAACGGTGTGATTAAATGTGCTTCAGACGATGCTATGGAGGTTCAAGATGCCGTATATATCCGCAAATGATTTGAAAACAAAAGGGGTCTCTGCCATCGAAGCACTGCTTGCCACGCAGCCGGAAGCAATTATTTCAGTTCGCGGCAAGGAGCGCTTTGTGGTGATGGATATGGAGCATTATTATTATCTGCGGGAGTGCGAATTGGAATCCGCTCTGGCCCAGACCCGTGCGGATCTTGCCGAAGGGCGTTTTGTCAAGGGGAGCGCCGAAGATCATCTGGCCCGCATCAAGACCGCATGATGGGCTGGTCTCTTGTTTTTACCGAGCAGTATGAAAAACGCGCCCGGCGTTTTCTGAATAAGCATCCGGAGCTTGAAAAACAGTATCTGAAAACAGTGCAACTGCTGGAGGGCAACCCTTTTCATCCCTCATTGCGTCTGCATCCACTGTCGGGGCGACTTTCCGATCTGCATTCCGTTTCAATCAACCTTTCCTATCGTATCACCCTGGAGTTTCTGCTTAGCGACCAGGAGATTATTCCGGTAAACGTCGGTGACCACGATACGGTGTATTGATCGATACCCCTTGCTATTCGCTATTCACTGAAGGAGCTGCCCCATGGAGAAAATCGACTTCAAGAAGGAACTCAAACAGCTCTACCAACCCTCCGCCAAGGAGGTTGTACTGGTCGATGTCCCGACCATGAATTACCTGATGGTGGACGGGGAGGGGGATCCCAACGGATCGAAGAGCTATGCCGATGCCATCGAGGCGCTGTTCAGCGTGTCCTACACCCTGAAGTTCATGGCCAAGAAGGGACCACTGGCAATCGACTATGGCGTCTTGCCCTTGGAAAGTCTCTGGTGGGTGGATGATATGGCTACTTTCTCACAGGAGGACAAGTCCAATTGGAAGTGGACGGCCATGATCATGCAGCCGGATTGTGTGAGTAAGGAGATGGTCGTTGACGCCATGACGGAGGTGGGCAGGAAGAAAAAACCGGCCGCACTTTCGCTGATGCGTTTTGAGCCCTTTGCGGAGGGAAGATGCGCGCAGATCCTGCATATCGGTCCGTTCTCGGAGGAGGGGCCGACGATTGCAAAAGTGCATGCCTTCATCGATGCCAGGGGCATCCGCACCGGGAAACACCACGAGATCTACCTGAGCGACATCAGAAAAGCCGCTCCCGCGAAATGGAAGACGGTGGTCAGGCAACCGCTGCGGTGATGTTGGGAAAAAAACATTTTTCCGCAGAGCACAGAGGTCTCAGAGAATAACAAAACCATTGCAGTCATTGATCGTTTTTCCTTCGTGATCTTCGTGACTTCGTGTGAGATTCACGGTTTTTCCACCCAAAATGCATACTCTCACAAAGGCACGAAGAAAGAAGAACAAACTGAAAGCATGGGATAAGGTCCTTTTTCCTTGTTGGAAAAGAACTGAGAGCTGAAAATGTACGTCTTTGACAATAAATATGTTTTCGTTGAGTCCACAAGGGGGAACGAATGCCAGGTGTTAAAACCCACAGCCGTGTCACCAATCTGTCCGGCAACGAGATCTACTGCCTGAACAAACTGGCGCTTACGCCGGGCAACATCTGCGTCGGCAACAGTGTCTTTGCCCTGGGCATCATGGGCAGTCTGACCGCCGGGCTGAACATCCTGGCCGGGGGGGAGATCCCCCAGGTTACCAGCCTGATCCATGACGGCCGCCTGAACGCCATCAACCGCATGATGATGGAGGCCGGAGCCAGCGGCGGTACCGGGGTTACCGGCGTGACCACCGAACTGGTCAGCCACGGTAGCAACATTGAATTCCTCTCCATCGGTTCCGTTGTCCACAAGGCCGGCGCCACACATGAAACGCTGACCTTCTCCACCTCGGCCGATGCCCAGGAACTTTACTGCCAGGTGGATAGCGGATTCCGGCCGATCCAGTATGTCATCGGCAATGTGGCCTATTCCATTGGGCTGGGTGGAAATATTGCCGGTTTTCTGAGAAGCCTGGGGCGGGGCGAGGTCACGGAATTTTCAGAAATCTTCGACACAACCAGGCATCTCGCCCTGGATCGCATTACGCGCGAGGCCCGGCAGTGCAAGGCCAACGCCGTCATCGGCATCAACACAACCATCACGCCGCTGATGGGCGCCCAGGAAATGCTCATGCTCGGTACAGCCTCCTTTCATCCGGCGCTCAGCGACTACGCGACCGATCCGGTTACCTGCGACATGACCAATGAAGAGCTCTGGAACATGGTCAACATCGGCTACATGCCGATCCGCCTGGTGATGGGGGTTTCGGTCTATTCCCTGGGAATCGTGAGCGGCATCAAGGCGCTGTTTAAATCCATGGTGCGCGGCGAGGTCAATACCCTGACAACCCTGCTGTATGAGGCGCGGGAGAAGGCGCTGGACAGAATTCAGCTGGATGCCAAACGCCACGGCGCGGATGACGTGGTCGGGGTCAAGATCCATGTCTATGAGCTTGGCGGGGGGTTGATCGAGTTTTTGGCCATCGGAACAGCCGTCAGGAAGATGGACAACATAACCACCAGAACACCGGCGCTGATACCGCAGGCCATCATCAGGGACCGCGATACCTTCTTCGAGAAACCACCCCAGTCCGGACGGGCCGTAGCCCTGACGGAAAGCGGAAAATCATCGGCCAGCGCGACCCAGGGAGGGCCGATTGCCATCCTGATCGCAATTATCATGCTGGGGTTTTATCTGCTGGTCTTCTTCCTGAAACACCATTAACGACAGGTTCCGTGTCACATTGTGTTTCGCTGGAATACTGCTTGATGAGGTGCCCGATCATTCCCAGGCAGGTGGTGAAGTCAACCGGTTTTGAAATGTAAGCGTCCATGCCGATGGAGAGAAAACTCTCCTCATCTCCGAGGCTGGTGTGAGCCGTCATGGCGACGATGGGGGTGTGGCCGCCCCGCTCACGCTCTTTCTCCCGTATGGCGCGGGTCGCCTCGATGCCATTCAGTCTCGGCATCTGGATGTCCATCAGCACCAGGTCATATCCCCCTTTTTCCCACTTTTCAATCGCCATCAATCCATCCTCGGCAAAGTCAAGTTTGTAGGTTGACCGTCTGAACAGCAATTCAAGGACGGCCCGGGCAACCGGATCGTCTTCGGCAAGCAGGATACGCGGACTCATTTTTCTCTCCGGTGCAGGACTCATTTCATTTTTGCATGCCGCGACAGACTCGGTGTTCTCATGGCGTTTTGGAGGAACCGTCTGAACGTGGTTGCGGTACAGAGGATTGTATGCCGGATATGGCTTGTTTTGTCCACCCCCTATCCGAGCAGCTCCCGAATTTTTCCGGCAAGTAGGTTCATGTTCACCGGTTTCGTAAATATCACCACTCCCTTCTCCTGGTCGCCATGGGCTTGCAGAACTGCTTCGGGGCAGGCGCTGCAAAATATGGCCTTGATATCCGGCTGCAGTTTCCTGATCTCGTCAAGCGTTTCCAGCCCGTTCTTTTTCGGCATGATCACATCCAGCACTACCAGGTGGATCTCCTCCCTGTTTGTCAGGAACTGGGTAATTGCATCCTGGCCGTCAACTGCCGGGATAAGTCTGTACCCCAGGCGCGCCAATGCTTTTGCCATGAGCCCACGTTCCAGGTCATCATCCTCGGCATAGAGAATTGTTTTTGTCCCATCCTCATAATAAACACTCATGGTATCTGTTCCTACCCTTCCCGTGAGCTGATGAGGTACAGGGTCCGTTGAATTTATTGATTCATGCTGGCGAGCGGGATCTTGACGATGAATTCGGTTCCCCCCTCAACATTGCTCGCTTCGATACTGCCGTGCATGTTGCGTTCAATGATCAGCTTTGACATGGACAGCCCGATTCCGGTCCCCTGGGTTTTGGTTGAAAAGTAGGGTTCGAAGATTCTGTTTTCAATCTCAGTCGGTATGCCGCCTCCGTTATCACGCACCACAACACATCCTTTCCCGTCGTTTTCCAAGAGATTGATTTCAATGACACCCTTGTCAGTACCAGAGGCGGTGATTGCTTCCTTGGCATTGGAAATCAGGTTGAGCAGCACTTGGGAAAATTCGTTGGGAAAGCCCAGCAGTGTCAGATCACGAGGAGCATCGAAACAGATATCAATGTTGCTGTCCCGAAACCCCGGTGCTACCAGCGAGATTGCCACATTGATCTGTTGCTGCGCGGAAAAGGCGACAATTTCCTTGTCCGGCCGGAAAAAGTTGCGGAAGTCGTCGATGGTCGAAGACATCTTTTGGATGAGAAGATTGCAATCGGTGAGTGATTGTTCCAGGTACTCCGGAGACAGCTCGTTATGTTTATGCGCTCCCTCGATATCCGCAAGCATCAGGTTGAGTGCATTCAGCGGCTGTCGCCACTGGTGGGCGATGTGGGCAATCATTTCGCCCATGGCAGCCAGTCTGCTCTGGGTGATCAGAAATTGATCCTTCCTGCGCAGTTCCAGCACGGCCTCGTCGATGCGCTCTCCCAGGGAGCGGTTGAGCTCTTTGAGTTGCAGTTGATTGCTGGACAGCTCCTGTTCCATCAGTTTTCGGCTGGTGATGTTTTCATGGGCAATGACCGCATAGCGCTGCCCATCGGAGGTGAACCCGTTCACCCTGACAATGAACCAGTTTTTATGGTTCGGGGAATTACAGGCGTATTCCATGACAAACTCGGCTTGTTCGCCGGACAGGGCTGAGGCGACTCCCTTGAAAAATTTCGCGGAATTGCCGTCTGTTCTTGATTCTTCCGTTACAAGGTTCAGCAAACGGCGGGAGACATCTCCCGAATCGTATCCAAATCTCTGCTTTTCGCACATAAGGGAAAGGCTGCAGATGAAACTGTTATCGGCGTTTTTCCGTGAACAGTTGGCGTCGGCGTAATCGGACCAGGAACGATTGGAGATGATGATGCTGCCTGTCTCGTCGATCACGCAGATATGAGCCGTAAGCGCATCTATGGATGAACGAGTGAAACGCTCCTGTTTCCGCATGGCCTCCTCGGCAGCCTTTCGCACCTGGACCTCCTCCCGCAGCTCCCGGGTGCGCTCGACTACCTTGTGCTCAAGTTCAGCATTGAGAGTGGTGAGTTCCCCGTTGAGACGGGTAACATTCAACTCTGCCGCCTTGATGCGGGAGATGTCGGTAAAGGTAATAACGACACCCTCGACCTGGCCGGTTTCGGTTCTAAAGGGCACTATGCGGTTGAGGAGCCACTTTCCGTCAGGTGTTGATTCCTCGTTCTCCAGACAGATACCCTCGTTCAGCACGCGCTGGATATCACCCAGCAATTTTTCCTGCCGTGAAAGATGATAGGCGATGTGATCGATGGGCCGGCCGATATCCTGGGGGAGCAGTTTCAGGAACGAGACGATGGCCGGATTAAACTTGCGGATACGCATGTGACTGTCGAGAAAGATCGTGCCGATATCGATGCTGGCCAGCAGGTTGTCGTGATCGGTGTTGAGTTGCTTCAGTTCGATGTTTTTGCGTTCGAACTCCGAGTTGACCGAGTACAGTTCCTCGTTTACCGAATGCAACTCCTCGTTCGTGCTCTGCAGCTCTTCGTTGGCAGCCAGGAGCTCTTCATTGGCGGCCTGAAGCTCTTCGTTACTGGTCTGCAGCTCCTCAACGGTTGTCTGGAGGTTTTCGCGGGTGGATTTCAGCTCCATCTCCAGATCGTGCATATGCTGGCGGAACTGTCCGGAGCTGTCGAAATTGTTCTCGTCATATTCTTCTGGAACTTCTGCCGGACGGACGCGCTCGAAAAAGATGTGGTAGTGGGTCGTGCGGCTCTTTTCATCCGTGATCGGATCCACGGTCAGGTCGATCAAGACTTCTTCCCTGCCGCGATTTACACGCACATTACGGGTAACGATGCTCTGGCGGGCTTTGTTGGCCCGCAGCAATGTCGTGCTGAGTGCGATGTGCAGGCTGTCTTCGGCCAGGAGCAGGATATCGTTCTCGATACGTCCTTCCGGCAGCTTCAGGTATTCGGCGACGCTGCCGAAGTAATGGATGATTTGGCGATGTTCGTTGATCAGTACCCCGGGTGGCATGTGTCTGCGCAGGAGGGTATCGTAGTCGAACAGGAGCTGGCGATCCAGGCTGACCATTCTGCTCTGTGTCGGCTGTAAGAGTGTGACCGGAATGGTGCGCTCCTTATCGGCAATGAAAGAGTCCAGATTGAAGGCCAGCTTGATATCGCGGATTTTTCGAAACATCTTGTGCTGGTTGGCAATGACTTCGAAGTCATCGGAAAAGGTCCCCAAACCCTCGCTGCTGCCCAGGAACAGGACCGCATCGGTTTTCAGGGCAAAATGGAACAGCGAGATCACCTTTTCCTGTACGGCCGGTTGAAAATAGATCAGCAGGTTGCGGCAACAGACCAGATCCAGCCGGGTGAAGGGGGGATCATTGAGCAGGTTGTGGGGCGCAAAAACCACCACCTTGCGCAATTCGGATGTGACCCGGAACAGATTGCCCCCCTCCTGTTTAAAGAAGCGATCCAGCCGCGACTGGCTGACGTTGGCCAGACGTTCCCGTTCGTAGAGCCCTTGGGAGGCCACATCCAGCGAGGCTCTGTGCACATCGGTGGCAAAGACGGTGATTTTGCCCATGAAGCCGATATCATCTGCTCGTTCAGCCAGCAGAATTGCCAATGAATAGGCCTCTTCTCCGGTGGCGCAGGCCGCCGACCACACCCGCAGGTCGTCACCCGCTTTCAGCGTTGCGAAAAGCTTGGGAACGATTTCCTGCTCCAGAAACTGAAAGGCCTGCCTGTCGCGGAAGAATTCGGTGACACCGATTAACAGATCCTTGTAGAGAGAATCCAGTTCATTCTGGTCACCGGAGAGGATCGCGGCATAGTCGGAAACCTCGGGGATCTGGCGAAACTCCATGCGCCGCCTGATGCGGCGGCCCACGGTGGAACTCTTGTATTTGGAAAAATCGAGATGAAAATTGCGTCGCAAGAGGGCGAATATCTCGGCGTACTCCCCCTCATCCTCGAACACCTCCAGATCATGATGCATCTTATTGCGCACCATCAGCGGATTGAGGGTGTATTCAACCAGGACACGCGGGATGCGATCCGGTGCAAGGATAAAGTCGCACATGCCGGTGGCGATGGAGTTACGCGGCATTCCGTCGAACTGGGCAGACTCGGGAGATTGCACTATCACCAGACCGCCCTTGTTATGGATGGACAGGATGCCACGGGAGCCGTCCGAGCCGGTTCCGGAGAGGATTATCCCGATGGCGCGTTCTCCCGCGTCCTCTGCCAGCGAATGGAAGAAGATATCGATGGGAAGTTCGAGGTGCTGGCTTGCGGTTTTTTCCGTCAGGTAGAGTTTCCGGTCCTTGATGGTCATGCGGCTTTTGGGAGGGATCAGATAGATGTTGTCCGGTTGGAGATCGATGCCGTTGGTTACTCGATGAATTCCCATGGTGGTGTGGCGGGACAACAGATCGTCCATCAGGCTTTTGAAGTCGGGCGACAGATGCTGGATTACCACAAACGCCATGCCACTGTTGGCGTTCATGTTGTCAAAGAATTGTTCCAGGGCGTTCAAGCCGCCTGCGGAGGCCCCGATGCCGACAATATAACCGGACACCGGCGTCTCCGCCGTTTTAATCACTGGCTCTGCATCTGTCATGAACTCTCCTTGGCGTTGTGGATGCTTTCTCAAACGGATCCAGCCGTGCACCCTGTGCGTCCTGTTACTCCACGAAGGACCTGGCCGGATTGTGGCGGATGAAGTGTGCTGCTTTGTCCGCCGGAAGGGGGCGGCTGAAATGGTATCCCTGCCCAACGTCGCATTTCTGGCGGGAGAAGAATGCAAGCTGGGCCTCTGTTTCGATTCCCTTGGCAGTTACCTGTTTGCCGAGGCTGTGGGCCAGCAAGATGGTAGCTGCGGCAATTGCCGCATCCCCGCTGTTTGTTTCAATGTCCTTGACGAAAGAGCGGTCGATAATCAGGCGGTTGACGGGAAAATGCTTCACGTGACCGAGAGAGGAGTATCCCGCACCGAAATTATCCATGGCAAGCTGCAGTCCAATCTTGCTCAATCGGTCAAGCTGGCGGATGGTTTCATCCGGATTTCCCATGGTGCTGTATTCCGTGATTTCCAGTTCCAGCAGACTTGGGTCGACTCCCGCTTTTGAAACAATAGCCGCGACTTTCTCCGGCAGCGTTTTCTGTCTGAACTGCTTGGCGGACAGTTTGACGGCAATTCTGATGCGCGGCAGGCTCTCGGCGGTCCATGCCGCCAACTGGCGGCAGGCCATTTCAAGGCTCAGATTGTCAATCCTCAGAATCAGTCCCGATGCATCGGCAATGGAGAGAAACCTGTCAGGTGTGATGATACCCCGCACGGGATGCTGCCAGCGCAACATTGCCTTCACTCCTACCACCAGGCCGGACGCAAGGTCAATCTGCGGGTGAAAGTGCAGAATAAATTCATTCCGTTCAATGGCCAGCCGCAGGTCATGCTCCAGCAGAAGCCGTTCCCGTGCGATGGTATGCATCTCCTGCATAAAGAACTGGTAGTTGTTCCGTCCCCGCGACTTGGCATGGTACATGGCGGTATCGGCGCTCTTGAGCAGCTCCTCCACCGTTTGTCCGTCATGGGGAAACACGCTGATGCCGATACTGGGGGTGTTGTGCAATTCATGTCCGTCAAGCAGGTAGGGTCGTGAGAGTGTGTGCAGTATCTTGTTTGCCAAATAGGCCGGATCGATGACTGACTGAATATGGGGCAGCACCACCACGAATTCGTCGCCACCAAGGCGGGCGACAACATCCGAACCGCGGACCGTATCAGCGAGACGTGCGGCAACCTCCACAAGCAGGAGGTCCCCGATGTGGTGTCCCAGGGAGTCATTGATCGCCTTGAAACGGTCCAGATCGATAAACAGGACGGCAAGCTGGTTGCCGTCGCGTTTTGCCTGTTCCAGTGACTGGGCCAGGCGCTGGTCGAGGCTGAAGCGATTCAGAATTTTTGTCAGGGGGTCATGATGCGCCAGGTATTCGAATTTCAGTTCGTCCCGTTTCCGTTCGGAAAGGTCGGAGAAGTGGATGACAACCGCCTCCACCTGCCCGGTCCGGCTGGGCAAGGGCGTGAAGTGCGCCAGGAAGCATGAACCTTTGTAGTTACCGGTTTCCCGTATGATCGGAACGCCATTTTGCAGGACCAAGCGCATATCATTCAACAGTTCCGTCTGATTCGTGAGATTGCGGGTGAGATGTTCAGCGGGACGGCCAAGGTCCTGGGGAAGTAAATGTAACAATTGGGCGCAGGTGGGGTTGAAAACGCGGATCAACAGATGATGGTCAACAATAATGGTTCCGATGCGGTCACAGTTATGCAGGTCGGCGTAATTGCTGGCAAGGCGCAGCAGTTCCCGATTTCTGCTTTCGAGGTCGGATGTGGTGCGGTTGAGCTCCTCATTTGTTTTCTGTAGCTCGATGTTGGCTTCCAGCAACTCCTCGTTGATTGCCTGCAGCTCCTCATGGTGGCTGAGCAGCTCTTCAATTCTGGATGTGAGCTTTTCCAGGCCGTTGACACCCAGAACGGCCATATTCTGTGAGCACATGCAACCAGCTGAGGTAATAATGGGGAGCTCGTTGCTGAATGCGTTCTGTCCGGTCTGCTCCATCAGGAACGCTTCCGGCGCACAGGACATTTCTCCGAAGGATTTCTTGTACCTGGATTCAGGTGAATTCGTCTGGCTTTGCATGGAATTCCTTTGTTGGAACATCTTCAGTTCATGGAGTACTGGGCAACGCTGCCGGTTGGTGGCAGCCATCCTTTCCGGGCCTGGAAGATCAGGTAATGCAAACATCCAATCTTACACATATCCAAAGATTGATCCATGAGGCAATAGGATGAACACCCTAGAACATGCCATTCATTTCATGTGTGCCAGTTTTTTGTCAATAGGAGAGGTTCCTTTTCTCAGATTGATTGAGGCGCGGGGAGAGAGTTTTTCAGGGAGTATAATTCATGCGGGGGGATTTACAGACCGCCCATCAGGAGGGAATAGCGGACCAGTTCGGCCGTGGAATGGAGATTGAGCTTGCCCATCAGGTTTGTGCGATGGTTGTTGACGGTCTTGATGCTGATACCGAGATGCCCGGCAATCATGCGGTTCGTACAACCGCTCGCGATCAGACCGAGGATCTGTTTTTCCCGTTCGGTAAGGTCCGGAGTCTGCGGTTCAATCTCTATTCCGGCATGTTGCATGGTCGGGCTCACGGCTGTTCCCCCTGCGGCAACAGTACGCAATGCATCCAGAAGTTCCTCGTAGGCGTCGTCCTTGAGTATGAAGCCACGGGCGCCTGAGTTTATGGCCCGGCTGTACACCAGCGAATCGTCGTGCATGGTCAGAATGATCGCCCGGGTTGCCAGCCGCAGCGCGACGATCGATTGAACGATCGAAATGCCGTCCAATACGGGCATGGCGATGTCAAGCACGGCAATATCCGGTTCCAGGTCGCGGATCATCGCCAGGGCGTTGCCCCCGTCTCCACATTCGGCAACTATTTGAATGCCCTCCGATGTGTTCAGGAGATTGATAAGTCCCTGGCGAAACATCACGTGGTCGTCGGCAATCAGTACCCGGATCATGTCAGTGGCGCCTCCACGGTGATGACGGTCCCCATGCCGGGAGGAGAGATGACGGTGAAGGAACCGTTCAGCAATTCGACTCTCTCGCGCATGATGGTTAGCCCGGAGCCTTGCTGGCTGATGATGGTGGGACAGGCCACACCACCAATCCCGTCATCCCTGATGACGATGCGCAGCCTGTGCAGATCCCGTTCAAGACGTATCATGGCGGAAGATGACCGGGAGTGCTTGACGATATTGGCAAGCGCCTCCTGGCAGATTCGGAATATGGATAGCTTGAACGACGAGCCGAGGCCGCGAAAGGTTCCGTGACATTCAGCCCGCACATTCAGGTTTGTGCGTTTTGCAGTCCTTTCGCACAGTGACCGCACCGCAACATCCAGGTTGGTTTCCTCCAGGAACAGCGGACGCAGCGCCAGGATAATCTCGCGCAGCTCCGTTGAAGCCGAGGTTATCTCCCGAATGACGTCATTCAGGGCGAAACCGTTGCATGCCTCACCTTCCTTGCAGCGGGCCTGGCGCATCTTGAGCTGAAGTTTGATCGCCTGGAGCGTTTGGCCGATTCCATCGTGGATGTCACGGGCGACCCGCGTGCGCTCCTGTATTTCCAGGTTTTCCCTGAGAATTGTCACATTGTTTTCAATCAGTTGTCGTTTGTGGGTCTCATGCCTGAGGAGCTCCATGGTCTCGTTCAGCTGGCGGGTCCTCTCTTCCACGATGATTTCAAGCTGTTCCCTGGCTTTTTCGAGATACTCCCTTTCCTGCTGGTGCCTGATGCGTTCCGTTATATCGTGCAGAACGCAGAAAAACAGATCGCTGCCAGCCAGTGACAGGCGGGAAGGGTGGATTGCAACCGTCAGCAGAGTGTTGTCTGCCCTGCGGTGGAGTGATGTCTGCTTTTTTTCGAGGTCGATCTGGGGGGGGATGGTTCCGGTCGGGAGGTGGGAAGCGGTTGCCAGAATGATGTCTGAGATCCGCATGGTCTCAAGAGCCGATCGACGATAACCGTACAGTTTTTCAGCCTCAGCGTTGGATTTGAGAATTGAGCCGGTGGATGGTTCAATGAGCAGTATGGGAACGCTCTGATTTTCACAGGCAAGCAGAAAGAAGTCTTCAATCGACATATGTGGATGAGTAATCGATTGCATCTCTGAATTCCTTAGGTTGTCTGCCAAGGAAGATCCGCGCATATATGCAAGTTATACAGTACGCTATTTTTACGTTGGACGGCAACTGTTCCGGTGAGCCTCTAGGGGGCCAGGGACATTTCCTCGATCAACCCGATAAAAACATCCTCCAGACTTGGTAATGTTCCGTCGACCGTTGCCCGCTCACGCTTCAATTCTACCGGCGTTCCGATCGCCACCAGTCTGCCCCGGAAGATCAGGGCCAGCCGATCGCAGTACTCGGCCTCGTCCATGTAATGGGTGGTGACGAAAACCGTGACACCGCCGTTTGCCAGTGAGTAGATCAGCTCCCAGAATTTGCGGCGACTGAGGGGATCGACACCCGAGGTGGGCTCGTCCAGAAAAATGATCGGAGGTTCGTGCAGGATGGCGCATCCTAGGGCCAACCGCTGACGCCAGCCACCGGAGAGCTCGCCCGCCTTGGAAGTACGTCGATCCGTAAGCCCGGCCATCTCGATTACCCATGCGGTGCGCTCCTGCCGTTTGTCCGGCAACAGGCGGTAGACTCCGGCGTAGAAAGCGATGTTTTCCTCAACGGTCAGATCCTCGTACAGTGAAAAACGTTGGCTCATGTAGCCGATATTCTCTTTGATCCGTTCCGGTTCCCTGGCGATGTCAAAACCTGCCACACTCCCCGCGCCGGAACTGGGGGGCAGGATGCCGCACAGCATGCGGATGGTGGTTGATTTGCCCGCGCCGTTAGGTCCCAGAAACCCGAAAATCTGACCCCTGGGGACGGTCAGGCTGATACTGTCCACGGCAACGAAGTCGCCGAAGCGTTTGCTGAGACGGTTGAGGGAAACGGCGGGTTGTGGACTTTGACTGCCTTCCGTGGGGGGGGGAGAACGGCGCCGGTCGGCAATCCCGTCGGGACCTGCTGCGGAAAAAGGAGGAGTGGCGGGTTCCCCGATTTTGGAGATCACCAGCTCTTCCAGGGAGGTTGTCCATCCGTGGGTCAGTTTTTCCGGGGTGTCGCAGGCCAACAGTCGCCCCTGGTGCAGCAGTCCGACCCGGTCGCAGCGTTCCGCCTCGTCCAGGTAGGCGGTGGCAACCACGATGGTGACCCCTTCGGCGCGCAGGTCGCGCAGGATGCGCCAGAAATCCCGGCGTGAGAGCGGATCGACACCGTTGGTCGGTTCATCCAGAAACAGCACCTTGGGCTGGTGGATCAGTGCACAGCACAGCCCCAGTTTCTGTTTCATCCCGCCCGAGAGTTTGCCCGCCTGCCTGGTGACAAAGGGTGTCATGGCGCTGAAGGAGAGCAGCCGTTCCGTGCGCATCTTTCGTTCCGCATCGGAAACCCCGAACAGGTCGGCATAAAAGCGGATGTTCTCTCCCACGCTCAGATCGGGGTACAGTCCGAAGCGCTGGCTCATGTAGCCGATGTCGCCCTGCACCTTCGTCAGGTTGACGCAGGAGTGCCCCAGGATCTGCGCCTCGCCGTCGCTGGGGTCCATAACCCCGGTCAGCATACGCAGAATCGTGGTCTTGCCGGCGCCGTCCGAACCGACCAGCCCGAACAGTTCTCCTCCGGCGATGGTGAGGGAAAGGGCGTCAACGGCGGTCAGATCGCCGAATCGCTTGGTCAGATTGGTTGCTACAACAGCCATGCAATCACCTAAAATCTTTGCCACAGAGGTCACAGAGAACACAGAGGAAATCTTTTGAGAATTAAATTCAACGCAAAACTTACTCACACAAAGCCACGATGGCACGAAGAAAATCTTCAACAACATTAAATCGATGATAAGGATGAAGGGCGGCGCTTGCTTTTGTTGAGATGTAACCGCTTGATTTACTTTTAAACTTCGTGATCTTCGTGCCTTCGTGTGAGTCAAAATGGGTTTCTTGGCAATTGCATCGGCCTGTCAATCGCGTAAGCGTTTTTCTCTGTGCCCTGGCTAACGACGGTGACTTTCCGTTTCGATGACTGCGTCAGCCGGCATGCCCGGTTTCAGCTCCATCTTCGGGTTGGCCAGGGTGATCTTGATGCGGTAGACCAGTTTGACGCGCTCTTTTTCGGTCTGTACGTTTTTGGGGGTGAATTCGGCCTGGGGTGATATGAAGCTGATGCGTCCCTCAAAGGAACGTCCCGGCCATGAGTCAACGGTGACGCTGGCTTTCTGACCCACCACAACCCGCCCCAGATCACCCTCGGGGATATAGGCCCGCAGCCAGACTTCATCCATCAAGCCCAGGGTCAGCACCGGAGAACCGGGAGCCAGCATTTCGCCCGGTTCGGCGTGCTTTGCCAGAATCAATCCGGCCTGCGGAGCGCTCAGAACGCTGTCGGAGAGCCGCGTCTCAGCCAGGGAGAGTCCGGCATCGGCGGCTTCGACCCGTGCGCGCCGTTCCTGGACCGCATCGGGCCGCGGGCCGATGCGCAGAAGTTTCAGGTGCTCCTCTGCCTCACGTACTGCTGCTGCCGAGGCGTTGCGGCCTGCCCGCGCCGCCTCCAGTTCCTTGAGGGGGATGACTTCGCGCTGGTAGAGTTTTTCCATGCGGACGGCATCCCGGGCCAGGCGCTCAGCGTCGGCCCGCATGCGCTCAAGAGCCGCCTCGCCCTGCCTGATCTCCTCTCGCCGGCTTCCGGCTTGCAGGTCGGCCAGCATTGCCCTGGCTGCTCGCTGGTCTGCCGAGCGGACACTGCGTTCCTCCCTCAGTTCAGTGTCCTCCAGGCTCGCCAGCAGTTGCCCGGTGGTTACCATCTGCCCCTCATCCACCAGGCGCCTGCTCAACCGGCCGCCAACCTTGAAGGAAAGTTCAACCGAGGTTACTTCAATGGTTCCCGACACTTTCAGTTGATCTGCCGGCCGGGGGGGACGCCGGATTACAAAAAACGCCGCTGTGGCAACAGTCAGGAGGATCACCAGCGGGATCAGAATTTTCTTGTTCATCAAAAACACCTCTTTCGCCAGGTTGTCGGGATGCCGGGGAAATACGAAACCAAGGCACACACTTACGAAATTAGGTAATGCCTGCTCTTTTACGCCATGTCAAGCAGACAGGTTTTTATCTTTATGAACATGATAATGCATTTTTCATCGTATATTGATATAGTATTCGACGTTTGTTCGCCGATGTTGCCAAGGAGTTTCCCATGGAAATACAACTGAACGATAGCGAGGCGCGGGTGCTCGGCTGCCTGGTGGAAAAGGAAATGACGACGCCGGAATACTACCCCCTTACGCTGAATGCCTTGACCAATGCCTGTAACCAGAAGTCGAACCGCGATCCGGTCATGGGGATGAATGAGGAAAATGTGGTGCGCGCTCTGGACGGCCTGCGCTTTAAACAGCTGGTGGTTGTTGCGGCGGATGGCGGGCGGGCACCGAAATACCGCCATCTCTTGGCGGAAAAACTTCGTCTGATTCCACCTGAATTGGCACTGGTGTGCGAACTGCTCCTGCGCGGCCCCCAGACCCAGGGAGAATTGCGGACCCGGGCGGAGCGGATGCATGCTTTTGCGGATCTATCTGCAGTTGAAGAGGTGCTGCGTGAACTGATGGAACGTGAAGATCCGCTGGTGACGAAGCTTGCCCGCCAGGCCGGCCACAAGGAGGCGCGCTATGCACAGCTGTTTACCGGCGAGCCTTTGCTCTGTCCTGAGGAACGCACCCCTCCAGCGGAGGCTGCCCGTGTACGGGTGATGGAGGAAAATGACCGTATTTCCCAGCTTGAAGAGCAGGTTTCCTGCCTGCGGGAAGAGGTAGTAGTATTGCGGCAGCTGATGGATGAGTTCAAGCGGCAGTTCGAATAGCCGCCATTATTCTGTTGTGTTGAGGATTAGAGATGACATTTTCAATTGATACCATTTCAGCGCTGCTTGCAGGTCATACGTCAGTGGAGTTGCTCTGCGATGATGGCGGCAAGACCCGTGCGGCCGTGGCGATGATTTTGCGGCAGGGCAAGCGTGGCGTGGAACTTCTTTTTATCCAGCGTTCAAGGCACGAGAACGACCCCTGGTCAGGTAATGTGGCTTTTCCGGGGGGAAAGGTCGAGCAGGGCGAGGAATCGCGTCAGGCTGCTGAACGGGAGACCATCGAAGAGATCGGTCTTGACCTTAATTGCGGGATTTATCTCGGACAGATGCCGGTGGTGCGTGGTTCCTACTTGCCGGTTCAGGTCTCCTGTTTTGTCTATTGGATGAGTGCTGCGCCGGTGGAACTGGTGCTGAATGGCGAAGTGTTTGACACGTACTGGGCTGATCTGGACGATTTGGACAACCAGGCACATCATCTGATCGCCCCGGTCCGTTTTCGGGGAGAGGAATTCGAAGTGCCCGCCATCAAGCTTTCCTGGCCCGGCTCACCGGTGTTATGGGGGCTGACCTACCGGCTGGTGATGCATTTCCTGGAGATGTATCGGGATGCTCATCTTGAAGAGAGGGTGGTTGCTTTTTCCCCAGGAATCGGTAGACTGTAAACGTTGTGCCAATTTTAATATTTAGAGGAGGATTTGCATGAGCGAACGGACAGTTACTTTTATGGGCAACCCCTTGACATTGCTGGGGCAAGAGTTGAAAGTCGGCGCCAAGGCGCCGGATTTTTCCGTACTGGATAATGGACTCGGGCCGATAACACTGGCAAATTACGCCGGAAAAGTAAAAATTATCTGCGCGGTGCCGTCACTGGATACACCGGTGTGTGATACCGAAACTCGGCGTTTCAACCAGGAAGCCGCCAACCTGAAGGGTGAAGTGGTGGTGCTGACCATCAGCGCCGACCTCCCCTTTGCCCAGGCCCGCTGGTGCGGCGCAGCCGGAATTGACAAGGTCGTCACGCTCTCCGACTACCGTGACCGCATCTTTGGCAACGCCTATGGCGTGATGATCAAGGAACTGATGCTGTTGACCCGCGCCATCTTTGTTCTGGATGCCAGCGATACGATCCGCTACATCCAGGTCGTCCCCGAAATCACCAACGAGCCTGACTACGCCGCCGTACTTGAAGCCGTCAAGACACTGCTGTAAGTTCATCAGGGTTATGGAAACGCGGGTTGCCGTGTTTCCATAACCCTTGTCGTTTATTCCGCGATTTTTTTCAAAAGCCAGGCCATGTTCTCCCCAAGCACCCGCATGGTGGTGATGCCCTCCTCATCCTGTTCCACGTCGCCGATATTGCGCCCGATGCCCACATTCCAGTAGTTTGACCCGGGGATAATCATCTGGGAAATGGTGAAAAAATGGTTGATGGTGTCGAATACGTTGATGGCGCCGACACGACGCTCCGCAACCACCGCCGCACCTGCCTTGCGCTTGAACATGTCACCGTTGGCTCGCGAGACCATGCCGCAGCGATCCATCAGCGCTTTGGTTTCGGGTGTCAATGCGGCAAAGTAGGTTGGGGAGCCGATGATGATGCCGTCCGATGCGATCATTTTTTCAATGCAGTCGTTGGCGATGTCGTCGGTCATGGCGCAACAACGGTCCTTTGTGTTGAAACACTGATAGCAGGCGATACAGCCACGGATCATGCCACCCCCCACCTGGACCAGTTCGGTCTCGATACCATCCCTGTTCAGTGCGTCAAATACATGGCCGATCAAAATCGATGTGTTGCCGTTTATGCGGGGACTGCCGTTAAATGCGGTTACTTTCATGGGATAACCTCCTGTTTTGAGCACTCAGCCGGAATTGATTTCACAGCTCTTTTTCCACCCGCCGGATCATAATCGAGTTTAGCACCACCGATACCGAAGAGAGGGCCATGGCAAGACCGGCATACTCCGGTTTGAGAGTGACGCCGAAGCGGGAGAGCAGACCGGCCGCAATGGGGATGCCGAGAATATTGTAGAACAGCGCCCAGAACAGGTTCTGCTTGACCTTGTTCAGGGTGGCCCGACCGATCTTGATGGCACGCACCACATCCAGCAGATCGTCCCGTATAAGGACGATGTCGCCGGTTTCCTTGGCCACATCAGTGCCGCCACCGATGGCTATGCCGATGTGGGCCTGGGCCAGGGCCGGGGCGTCATTGATGCCGTCCCCCACCATGGCGGTAATCATGCCGCTTTGCTGGTACTCCTTGACCAGATCCTGTTTGCGCTCCGGCAGGACCTCGGCCTCGAACAGATCCACGCCAACCTGCCCTGCCACAATGGCCGCCACATCCCCATGGTCACCGGTGATCATGCAGGTCTTGATCCCCATGCTGCGCAGTTGATCCACAGCCCGTTTCGAGTTGGGCTTGAGTGTGTCGGCAAACGCGGCCACACCCACCAGTGTTCCACCGGCAGCCACAAAAATCAGCGATTTTCCGGCTTCGGCCAGTTCACGGGTTCTTGCGGACAATGGCTTCAGGCTGACTCCTTCTTCCTCCATCAAGCGCTCGTTGCCCACGGC
>JACAAY010000030.1 GCA_013377095.1 Desulfuromonadales bacterium | reverse complement strand
AAAGTCGTCCGGGTATCATTTTGCCTATTGACGGACGGGGGCCTTATAAGGGGTTCGGCAGGCGGCTTCTGTCAGCATGGCATGCACCTGGCGCCAGGGAGCATCGTATCCGATGGTGACCGTTGCATCAAGGACGTAGCCCGGCCCTTTCACCGTGCGTGAGTAATTGCGAGTGATATTACCGATGATCAGCGAGCTGGGGATCGTCAACTCCTCGCCAAGACCGGTCCTGATGCGGGTGGAAAAGAGCCCCACTTCAACCACCGTCCCCTGCGATTCCTGGATCTGAACGTATTCTCCCGGCCGCAGGGTTCTCGTGTACATCAAAATCAATCCGCTGGCTGCCTGTCCCACCACACTGGTGGCCCCCAGGGAGACCATCAGGCCGATCAGTACCGACAACCCCTTGAAGGCCTCAGTATGTGAGCCGGGTAGATAAGGGTAGGCCATTACCAGGGCAAACAGCCAGACCCCCGCAGAGACCAGACGACGAGTGGGGCGAACCGTATCCTGATCCAGGCCGGCAACGGACAGGTTGTGCTGTTCGATCCGGTCGAAGATGCCATTCAAAAGCCTGGTGAATAAACGGGCCGCAAAAAAGATCAGGACGGCGACAATCAGGCCGGGAATGGCATTCAAAAGGGAGACACTGGCAGACTTGGCAAGGTCCAGCAGATAAGTGGTCAACTGTTCACCCCAAGGACGGGTGTAGGGAAAGCATGACAAAACAAAACTGAGCCAGTTGAACAGCAGAAAGGCGATGAACAGCCAGTGGAGCAGGGAAACCACATTGTTTACCGTTTGAATGATACGGTCACGATGCAGCAACGCTGTCCCGCCCAGTGACAGTTTTTCCGAATAGCCATGGGCCAGTTCCGTCAAACGATTACCGATCCAGGAACGTCCACGGCGCACAAGCGCAAAGGCAAAAAACAAAATTACCGTTGCAAGGGTAGCAACACCGGCAGCGCGCAACATTGCTGACATATCGTTGGCCTCCCGTACCTCCCGTGCTACCCGTTCAATTGCTGCCGACACGTTCGCCGATGCTTCCTGCAGGGTCTCCTGGCGCAGTGAGTCTACATCCCCTTGCACCAGAAAAAAGACCATGGCGCCATCCAGCATCACTGTATAGCCTTCCGGAACAGCCTGCAGGGTAACCTTTCCCTCGCCACCTCTACTCAGTTTGCGTGACAGTACATTTTCAGCCCGCTCGGCCCGCTCGGCCGCAGAAACACCCATGTATGTGCCTCTGAAAACCGCCACGGTCCGGTTGAAAACATGCACTTCGACACCACTGGTAGTCTGAGCCGTGCCCGGGACGAATGTGGCAGCAGTTGCGGCAAAAAGCGGCCCGGTGGTAACCAGCAGGGTTGCCAGCAGCACAATGACAAACTTCACCAGCTTTGTTGTCTTTCGGTACTCGGCAGTGCTCTGGCCGGCAGTAATCGACACGTTCATTGCAGATCCTATTCTCTCTGGAAGGTCAAACGAGTTGCTGGACGTCTGCATCAGACAATAATGCATGTGGCATTCCTGTTCGGGGGAAAACCAGCGCCGCAAATGGCCGACTTGCGACTGCTTTCAGAAGCGGTTTATGGATGACGAGCCGGTCAATTGGCGCCGGTATTTCCTGGCCATGGGCAAGATTATTGTGTAGGGATTCCAGGGCGTTGTAACCTTCTTTGCTGCATTCATGGAAGCAAAGCCCGAATTTTCAAAAAACCTTGGAAGCTGCACACTGTCTGCAGTTTATCAGAAAACTGCAGACTCTCCAGCAAATTCCCCGGCTTGTTAGAGAGCAGCCTCTCCCGGTGTAATTCCTCGGTCTTGGCTAACATCGCCTCTGGTATGAGTGACCGCCATCCGTTGTCCTTCCAGTATTCCCTGATGCTTTTCGAGGTAGACACAAATCAGCGGGGCGGAGACGGTTGCCAGCAGTGCGTTGCGCAGGGGGGCAAAGGTGAGGCGTTCGTCAAGGCGGTAAAAAATTCGGTTGAAATGTGCCTTCAGGCCAACCGGGTTAAGCTCTCAATCACTCCAATTCAGCTGCTTGATGGCGTAATCGTATGGACCGAACGTAGCGTACCAGGATGGGCACGCCGAACATGGCACCAAGGACGATCATCATGGTGGTGTTTGGGTCTCGAAAGTAGGAGTTCAGGCGCAACGTCGTGAGTGCGATGACGGCGAAATAGAGCATGTCTCCAACGATGGCAAAGGCCCAGCCGGCCAGGAATCCGTGGCCGGCAGCGAGTGCCGAGGCGCGACCGGTCATCGGATCAACACCAAAGGCAATCATAACGAGCGTAATGGGGCCTGCACCGGTGCCGCTAAAATGAGTCACGCTTCGAGCAGTCGCGGTTTTTAAAACGGTGCTGAGACGGGCCAGGAATGGGATTTTCCCGCACAACGTTGCGACCAGCCGGAGGATCGGTTCAAAGGCAAGGGCCAGGACAACATCCGATACCAGGTAGAGCAGTGTGGTGATGGGCCAGGCCAGGCCCTTGACCTGTGCGAGCAAAACACCGGCAGGGATGCCGCCCCCGACGGGTAGCAGGAAGAGCTTTAGCACTGGCAGCATGATTGATGTTGACGGGACCAGGTCGAAAATGTGGTCGGAAAGTGGGAATGCGGTCATGGGAATCCTGATGTGACGATAATGGCAATGGTGCGTCAGCTGAACGAAGAGCACACCTGGTGCGTTCGTCAACTCAAAAATAAGAAATATAACACCAGATTGTACGGAGGTACCGCGTGGCGACTACATTTCCGGGTGTAATGCAAAAAGGGCGCGGTCAACGGTCATGAGTTATCCACATTTTTACTTGATAAGCTGTGAACGGAGTATAGCAAGTTAGGAAAACTGCGTCACTCTTTCTGGAATGATCAAAAAATAATCAGGTGTGCTGTCAAGTCAAAACAGATTATAAATGGCCAAAAGAAACAGCATGTTGTTGTTACGTGACCAATGCCATCCGCGCTTGGTGGCGGCAATCCGACCTTTCACTCTCTCAGGCGGCAAAATATGTTCTTGACTCTTTTTGTTGAACAATATAGTTTGATGTTAAATAGTATAACGTTGAATAAAAGCGTGAGTGAAATGAAACCTGCAACCAATGAAACATACCGATCTCTCACTACCTACACCAAGTTGATGAGGGCGGCAGAATCGGTCACCGTCAGGGTTCATCGCGTGTTGGCAACACCAAAGCTCACCATCAGCCAGTTTGGCGTGCTGGAAGCTCTCTACCATAAAGGGCCGCTGTGCCAGCGTGACATCGCCACCAAAATTCTCAAGAGCACAGGAAACATCACCCTGGTGATCGATAACCTTGAGAAGCAGAACCTGGTCAGGCGAGAACGTGATAACGAAGACCGGCGTTATGTGACCATTCATCTGACCGATGCGGGGACGACTCTGATTGCCGAGGTATTTGCTGATATTGAAGCCTCGATTGTCAGGGAGATGGCTGCGCTGAGCGAGAACGAGCAGGAGCTTCTGGGCAGCCTCTGCAAAAAACTTGGGTTGAAAGGAGGGGAGTGAAGCAGCAGCTTTTTTTTAAACAGATAGTTCAATATCAAACTAATTTCGAAACTTAAGGAGAAACATCATGAAAAAGCTTATCGCATCTACCGCTACCATTGTTGCCCTGGCGCTACCAGCCTTTGCATCTGCCACAACCTGGACCATCGACCCGGATCACTCCAATGTCGGCTTCAAGGTAAAACATCTCATGGTATCGAACGTGAAGGGCAGTTTCGACAAGCACACCGGGGTCGTTGAAATCAACGACAAGGACATCACCAAGTCGAAGGTTGAGGTCACCATCGACACCAATTCCATCAACACCAATGTCAAGAAACGGGATGACCATCTGCGCAGCGCCGATTTTTTCGATGTGGCCAAATATCCAACTATGACCTTCGTATCCAAGAAAGTGGCCAAGGCCGGCAAGGACAAACTGAAAGTCACCGGCGACCTGACCCTGCACGGCGTTACCAGGCAGGTGGTGCTTGATGTGGAAGGGCCCACGAAAGAGAGCAAAGACCCCTGGGGAAATTTCAGGAAAGGCGCCACTGCCACGACCAAGATCAATCGCAAGGATTTCGGCCTGGTCTGGAATGCGGTGCTTGAAACCGGAGGGGTTGCCGTGGGAGAAGAGGTGACCATCACCCTGGAAATCGAGATGATTAAAAAGTTGTAGAAGCGGTCTTGGATCCGGTAGCACAGCTTGTAAGGACAGGTTTTTATGGAACGGTTTCACACCATCAGTATGGCGTTAAACAGCCACCCGGCTCACATCATAGAGCCGGGTGAACGCGTACAGGCTGCAGTCTCCCTGATCATGGAGGATCTGCACAGCGGGCCGAGCATCCTGTTTGTTGAACGATCAACCAACGAAAACGATTACTGGTCAGGACATATCTGTTTGCCTGGCGGGAGAGCTGAAGCAGGCGACAAGAGCCCGAGGCATACCGCGGAGCGGGAAACATGGGAAGAACTTGGACTGGATCTTACTGGCGCACATTATTTAGGGCGCCTTGATGACATTGCACCCGGGGGGTTGCAGATGGTCGTTTCCTGCTTTGTCTACGCGGTCCACCAGCATCCGTTTCTGTCCCCTGATGTCCGTGAAGTTGCCGACGCCTTCTGGGTTCCCGTCCGGGAGTTCACCAACCCGGCTCGACGCACCCATGTGGATTTCATATTCAAGAATCGGATGCGGCGGTTCCCGGCGTTGCGGCTCGTTGATGACAAAGCTCAGCCCCTGTGGGGATTAACCTACCGCCTGCTGCGCAATTTCAACAAAACAGTCAACACAACGATCGATTCTGATCGTTAACCATACAAGGAGGCACGACAATGGTACGCATAAGAAAAGCCAACGAACGTGGACATGCTGATCATGGTTGGCTGAACACCTATCACACCTTTTCCTTTGCCAATTACCATGACCCGCAGCAGATGGGGTTTCGGTCGTTGCGAGTCATCAACGAGGACCGGGTTCAGCCGGGAATGGGTTTTCCCACTCATCCCCATCGGGATATGGAGATCATCTCCGCTGTCCTGGAAGGTGCGTTGGAGCACCGGGACAGTATGGGTAACGGTTCGATCATCCGCCCAGGCGAGGTGCAGCGCATGAGTGCCGGCACCGGCATAACCCATAGTGAATTCAACCACTCAAAGAACGATCCGGTTCATTTTCTCCAAATCTGGATATTTCCGGACAAGGATGGACTCATGCCGGGATATGAACAGAAATACTTCCCTGACAAAGAGAAACGGGGTGTTTTAAGGTTGATCGCATCTCAGGATGGTCGTGAAGGTTCCGTCACGATTCATCAGGATGCAAACCTGTATGCGGCTCTGCTGGAGGCGGGAGAAGCGGTTGTCCAAACTCTGCCATCAGGCCGGCACGTCTGGGTGCAGGTCGTGCGCGGCACGGTCTCGGTGAATGGTCACGAACTTGAACAGGGTGACGGAGCTGCCTTCAGTGAGGAGAAGCGGGTGGTAGTCACAGGACTTGAAAAGGCTGAGTTACTGATGTTTGATCTGTCCTGATGTAGAATGGGCAGTTTCATTATCTATCCCAAGGAAGTTGCTGGTTCTTGTCTCTCTTTCCAGCTAAGAATGAGTGCGAGATGTTTTACAACGTTGCACTGTTGAAAACATACGTATTTCAAGCTAACGTGACAGCGAGTCACACCTTTTCCCGGCACGTGCTTCTATGCCGTCCGCAGCAGGGATATGAATGAATGGACTTTCATCATGGCTGCGTATATAAGAAATGAAAAATAGGGGAGGGTGTATGAATAAATCGGATCTCGTTGCAAAGATAGCTGACGGTGCGGAACTGACCAAAGCCCAGGCGGAAAGAGCTCTCAACACCTTTATTGCAGAAACCATAGCCGCTCTGAAAGCCAACGATAAGATAGCCCTGGTCGGATTCGGCACCTTCAGTGCGGTGGCCCGCGCCGCCCGCACCGGCAGGAACCCCCAGACCGGCAAAGCCATCAAGATTGCCGCCAAGACCAACGGCAAATTCACACCGGGCAAGGCCCTCAAGGATCTGAATCCCAAACCGGTCAAGGCAGCGGCAAAAACTCCGGCCAAGAAGAAGTAGGCAAACCAACGGGGAACTCGTCTGCAGTTTCCCGCTACTTCTGCTGGCCGTCAATAACGCAGCGCTGCGACAGTTGGTTTGCACCGGCTTAAAGCTATGGACAATACCTGACAAGTGCGTTATGTCAAAGGCGGTGGCGCATGCAAGGAGATGAGTACATACATGATTAAAAGCATGACGGGATTCGGAAAAGGTGAGGCTTCTGCAGAGCAGGGGCGTTTTACGGTGGAGATCCGTTCGGTCAACCATCGCTATGGAGAAGTTTCGGTACGCATGCCACGCGGTTTCCTGGCGTTGGAGAACGATGTCAAGAAAGCGCTGTCCAATTCCCTCAAGCGCGGCAAGATCGATGCGTACATCCAGTGGGAGGAGGCCGGTGGGGTTGCTGCCATGCCCCAGCCCGACCTGTTGCTGGCCAGAGGCTATGCCGAGTTGCTGCGCACTCTGTCCGCCGATCTGGGTATGGAGGAACAGCCCTCTCTGGGGATGATTCTGGCCCAGAAGGGGGTGCTGCGGGATACGGTTGCCGTGGTGGAGGAGAATGAGTGCCTGCCCCAGCTCATGTCCGCCGTGCAGTCGGCGGTTTCTGCCATTGAAGCCATGCGCTGCCGTGAGGGAGAGGCGCTGCTGAGCGACCTGACTGCCCGCCGGGTGCAGGTTGCCGAGTGGGTTGAGCGCATCGGTGAACGTTCGCCCCAGGTGGTCAGTGAGTATCGTCTGAAGCTGAAATTGCGTCTGGATCAGCTGCTGGAGGGGGTTGAGATTGATCCGACCCGGTTGGCCCAGGAGGTGGCGCTGATGGCGGACCGCTGTGACGTGACCGAGGAACTGGTGCGGCTTGCCAGCCACTTCGATCAGTTCGACGAGGCGTTGAGGACGGACGAACCGGTGGGGCGCAAGTTGGATTTTCTGATGCAGGAGATGAATCGCGAAATCAACACCATCGGCTCAAAATCCAGTGATGCCGAGGTAACCTCGCTGGTTATCCGTATCAAAGCCGAGATGGAGAAGATGCGCGAACAGGTGCAGAACGTGGAGTAAGGGCGGTTAACGGTCTCAAGTCCCTGGTCCCCAGTCCCCAATTACGAAAGGTTTTTCATGAAACGTGAAGGTCTGATCATGATCATCTCCGCCCCCTCCGGAGCGGGCAAAACAACTCTCTGCCACGAGCTGCGCAAGCGCTTCCCCGCCATGCGGGAGTCGGTCAGCTATACCACCCGACCGCCTCGCTCGGGCGAGGTGGATGGCGAGGATTACTGTTTCGTGTCCCCCGAACAGTTTCAGGCCATGGTGGAGGAGGACGCCTTTGCCGAATGGGCAGAGGTACACGGCAACCTGTATGGTACGGCGCTGAAAACCCTGGAGGATGCTCGCAAAAATGGCGTCGATCTGTTGCTGGACATCGACTGTCAGGGCGCGCTGACGCTCAAGGAGCGTTTCGAGGGGGGTGTGTATGTCTTTATCCTGCCCCCCAGTATGGAGGAGTTGCGCCGTCGGTTGGAACATCGCTCCTCCGATAGCCGCGAGGTGATTGAACGCCGTATCAAACGTGCTTCTGACGAGATCAAGGAGGCGCGCTGGTACGATTACATTATTATTAACGATCGCTTTCAGGATGCTTTTGAAGAATTGTCGTCCATTGTGCTGGCACAGAATCACAGAACCTTTCGAATGATGGGTCAGGTGGCGAAATTGTTTGATATTTGACGACAAATAGGGTAAAAATGCTGTTCCATTCAACACATTGCAGGAAGGAGTATCGATATGGCGCGTGTAACTGTTGAAGATTGTCTTGATAAAGTCGAGAATCGTTTCCTCCTGGTCATGTTGGCCTCAAAGAGGGTCAAGCAACTCTACAAGGGGGCCAAGCCACTGGTGGAGCAGAGAAACAACCGACTGGTGGTGACCTCGCTACGCGAGATTGCGGCCGGCAGAGTCACCTACGAGATGAACAAAAAACTTCATCGCTGACAGTATGTGCTCAACAGGGGAAAAACCCATCACTACAAAGGGTTTTTCCCCTTTTTCCTTCCTCCGCAGTATCCACCACCGTTCATTCAGGCGATTAACGACACATGATCAGGCTCAACGACATCCTCGACAAGGTGGCGTCGTACAATCCCACAGCTGACCTGAACCTTATCCGCAAGGCCTATGTCTACTGCGCCAAGGTTCATCAGGGGCAGACTCGGCTATCGGGTGAACCGTACATTATCCACCCCATGGAGGTGGCCGGACTGCTGGCCGAACTCCGCCTGGATGTACCCAGCATCATCACCGGTTTTCTGCACGATACCATCGAAGATACCCTTGCCAGTATGGCCGACCTGACCGGAATGTTCGGTGAAGAGGTGGCGACCCTGGTGGATGGCGTCACCAAGATCAGTAAAATCCATTTTAAAACCAAGGAAGAGAGTCAGGCCGAGAATTTCCGCAAGATGTTGCTGGCCATGTCCATTGATATCCGCGTTATTCTGGTCAAGCTTGCCGACCGCCTTCACAATATGCGCACCCTGGAATTCCAGCCCGAACTGAAGCAGCGGGCGATTGCCCAGGAAACCATGGATATCTACGCACCCATCGCCAACCGGCTGGGGATTTCGTGGATCAAGGTGGAACTGGAGGATCTCTCATTCCGCTATCTCAATCCGGAGATCTATTTTGATCTGGCGCGCAAGATTTCCTTGAAGAAGCGGGAGCGCGAGGCCTATGTGGCCGAAGTAAAGGCCATAATTATCGATAAGCTGGTCCAGAACGGCATCAAGGGGGAGGTCTCGGGTCGCAGTAAACACCTCTACTCCATCTATCGCAAGATGATGGCGCGCAATGTGGAACTGGATGAGATCTACGATCTGATCGCCCTGCGCATCCTGGTGGATGATGTGCGCGACTGCTATGAGGTACTGGGGGTGATTCATTCCACCTGGAAGCCGATTCCGGGGCGTTTCAAGGATTACATCGCCATGCCCAAGGGAAACATGTACCAGTCGCTGCACACGACGGTCATCGGGCCCCAGGGTGACCGCATGGAGGTGCAGATCCGCAGCCACGAGATGCATAACGTGGCAGATGCCGGAATTGCCGCGCACTGGAAGTATAAGGAGGGCAAGGGCTACGACGAGAAGGATGTCAAGCGCTTTTCCTGGCTGCGCCAGCTGTTGGAGTGGCAACATGAGCTGCAGGATTCACGGGAGTTCATGGACTCGGTCAAGGTTGAGCTGTTTCCCGAGGAGGTCTACGTTTTTACCCCCCAGGGGGATGTGAAATCGTTCCCCAGGGGAGCCACGCCGATCGATTTTGCCTATGCGGTCCACTCGGATGTGGGGCACCGTTGCGTGGGAGCCAAGGTTAACGGCAAGCTGGTGCCGCTCAAGTATGAACTGAAAAATGGCGATATCGTCGAGGTTATCACTTCGCCCCACCATACCCCCAGCAAGGATTGGCTTAAGATCGTCAAGAGCTCCCGCGCCCGAAACCGAATCCGGTCCTGGATCAAGACCGAGGAGCGGAAACACAGTATCGTGCTGGGCCGGGAAATCTGCGAAAAGGATTTCCGCAAGTATTCGGTCAACCTGCAGAAGATCCAGAAGAGCGGGGAGTTCAAAAAAATCGCCGGCGAATTCGGGTTTGGCGGTGATGATGATCTGCTGGCCGCGGTCGGGTACGGCAGGATCACCCCCAATCAGATCATTGGCAAGTTGCTGCCGGATGAAAAACTACACGAACGCGCCGAACGCAAGGAAACACGGCAGGGGGCCGCCAGCAAGCTCAGGGAGAAGACTTCAACAGAGGCGGTTGAGATTAACGGTGTGGATGATGTTCTGGTCCGCTTCGGCAAGTGCTGCAATCCGTTACCCGGCGATCCGATCATCGGTTTTATTACTCGCGGCAAGGGTGTTACCATTCATACCGCGGATTGCAAGTTTGCCCTGGAGAACGATCCTGAGCGGCGTATCGATGTGACCTGGAACAAGGGCAAAACCAGTGTCTTACCGGTCAAGATTCGCGTGCTCTGTCATGATGTCAAGGGCATCCTGGCCGGAATATCCCTGGCAATCGCCAACTGCGAGGCAAACATTGTCAGCGCCCTGATCCAGAGTACGGTGGATAAACGGGGCGAGAATATTTTCGAGGTGAACGTGGCTGACCTGGCGCATCTGCAAAAGGTCATGAATACCGTCATGAAAGTTAAGGGTGTGATTTCGGTTGAAAGGATAAAAAAATGAAACTGAATGTGATTGCAACGGATAGGGCGCCAGCCGCCATTGGGCCGTATTCGCAGGCGGTGCAAGCCGGTGAGCTGCTGTTTTGTTCGGGCCAGATACCGCTGGATCCGGTCACGGGTGAGGTGGTGCAGGGGAATGCGGCGGTTCAGACCGCTCAGGTGATGAAGAACATCGCCGCAGTGCTGACCGCGGCAGGAGCCGGGTTTGACGACGTGATCAAGACCACCATTTTTCTGGCGAATATGGCGGATTTTGCGGCGGTGAATGAGGTGTACGGCAGTTGTTTCCAGAACCACAAGCCGGCCCGTTCGACCGTGGCGGTCAAGGGGTTACCCCGCGCAGTGCTGGTGGAGATCGAGGTTATTGCAAAGACAGCATAAATCTATTAATGACGGGTTTTAGAAAGCTGACACACAAAAACAGCCGCGGACACGTTGCGCCGCGGCTGAATATTTTTAGCAGGGATCAGAAAGTGCTCTTAGAGAGCCTTGACAACGTTGCCGGAACGGATACAGCGGGTGCAGACCTTGATGGATCTGACGTTGCCGTTTCTGACAGCCTTGATTTTCTGAAGATTCGGGTACCATACGGTACGGGTTTTGTTCTTAGCATGGCTGACGTTGTTGCCGAAGCTGGGACCTTTTCCACAAATTGCACATATTCTTGACATAGAGTTATTTCCTCCGTAAATTTCTCAAGAAGTTTCTATACCAGATCGGATGACGGGTTGCAAGAAAAACTTTCGGAGACGGCATGAATATCATCAAGGCTTTCATCACATTACTCTGCCTCGCATTGGTTGTTATTGCCATGCTGTTTATCGATTTCACCTACAAGACTTTTTCCTATCGCCAGCGGGAGGTGACGGCCGATGCAATCGTTGTTTTGGCCGGCGGCAAGGGGAGGGTTGAGGAGGGTGTCAGGCTCTACCGCGAAGGCAAGGGGCGTTGGCTGTTCTTTGTCGGGGTCGATCCCAGCGTGCGCCGCACGGATCTGTATAAGCCCCATTCCGGAGATCCGCCGGCGAGCGGGGTGATATTGGAAAAGGCCTCCCGCAATACCCTGGAAAACGCCATTTACGGGCGCGATGTGATCATGGACAAAGATGTGCGTTCGATAGTGCTGATCACATCGCGTTATCACCTGAAGCGTGCCTCAATCCTGCTGCGTAATGCACTTCCCAAGGATGTGGCCATCTACCCCTATCCGGTGGATTCAAAAAACCTGAAAGAGGATTGGTGGAGCCATCAGGGGAGTTTTCACCTGCTCTTCGGTGAATTCTATAAATATTGCATGTTCCGGGCATTTTTTCTGCTGGCGCCCGGTGAACTGCGTCAGGGAGTCAAACAGGTCGCAGCTCCCGGCTGAAAACGACCGTCAGGCAAACAGGAAAACTCGCTTCGGCACAGGGCCTTTACTTTCCTAATCCCGAAAACCGTGCTAGACTCTCCCGTCTTGAATTTATCCTGAAAGGAATACGTGATGCGTTACATCAGCACCCGCGGCGGCATACAGCCAATCGGTTTCAAGGACGCCGTCATGATGGGGCTGGCCACCGATGGCGGCCTGCTCCTGCCCGAATCATATCCCCAGATCAGCCGCAGCCAGCTTGATGGTTGGCGATCGCTTTCCTATGCCGAGCTCTCCTGGCAGATCATTTCCCGGTTTGTGGATGATATACCCGGCGATGTGCTCAAGGAGCTGATTGACCGTTCCTACGCCACATTCAAGCATCCCGAGGTGACACCGGTGGTTCGTCAGGATGGGGTGTATATCCTGGAGCTGTTCCATGGCGTGACATTGGCTTTCAAGGACGTGGCCCTGCAGTTGCTGGGCAACCTGTTCGAGCACATCCTGGCGGAACGCGGTCAGCATCTCAATATCGTCGGCGCTACTTCGGGGGACACCGGCAGCGCCGCAATTCATGGCGTGCGGGGCAAGAAGGGAATTACCATCTTTATCCTGCATCCCCACGGCAAGACCTCTCCGGTGCAGGCGTTGCAGATGGTTACCGTCACCGATGCCAATGTGCATAATATTGCCATTCGCGGTACCTTCGACGATTGCCAGAATATGGTCAAGGCGCTGTTCAACGATCTGGAGTTTAAGAAAAAACATTCCCTGGGAGCGGTCAACTCCATCAATTGGGCCCGTGTTCTGGCCCAGGTGGTGTACTATTTCTATGCCTGGCTGCGGGTGACTGACAGCGGTGACCAGCCGGTCTCTTTCTCTGTGCCCACCGGCAATTTCGGTGACATCTTTGCCGGATATGTGGCCAAGCGTATGGGACTGCCCATGGGCAAGCTGCTTCTGGCAACCAATGAGAACAATATCCTGACCCGCTTTGTGAATGGGGGTGATTACTCACTGACCGATGTGGTTGCCACCGTTTCACCTTCCATGGATATCCAGCTGGCTTCCAACTTTGAACGCTACCTGTTTCACCTCTACAACCAGGACCCGAAACGTGTGCAGCTGGCCTTTGCCGAACTGAAGGAAACGGGTCGGATCGCCTTTTCTGCTGCCGAGATGGAGCAGGTGCAGACCGATTTCTGTTCTGCATCGGTTGATCAGGCCGCAACCCTGGAAACCATTGGCAGTTTCCATAAGGAAACCGGCTATCTGCTTGACCCACACTCCGCCGTTGGTGTCCGGGCCGCGCTTGATCTTTTTTCCGTGGATACAGCCCGCATCTGTCTGGCCACGGCCCATCCGGCCAAGTTTGGCGATGCCGTGGAAAAAGCGGTCGGTGCGCCAGCTCCCGTACCCGAGTCAATCGCTGCCCTGACCGGTATGGAGACGCGCTGTAGTGTGATGGATGCCGATCTGGAACAGGTGCGCAAGTTTGTCGTAGCCCATGCGGCATAGGAGGTGGAGGCCGCAAGCACACTGCGCCTCGCCTCCTTCCTGACCGTTTTTTTGCTGGTGGCGTGGTCCGAACTCCTCTGGCCGCGCCGCCGGCTCAGCGTTCCCAAAACACAACGTTGGCTGTGTAACCTGACCATCGCTGCCCTGGATGCGGGGATTGTCCGGTTGATGGCACCGCTGCTGCCTGTTGCCATAGCCAACCTGGCCGAAGTTCGTGGCTGGGGCTGTTTTAATCTGCTTGCCCTGCCATACTGGCTCGCATTCATTCTCACCGTTGTGGCGCTGGACCTGCTCATCTACCTGCAACACCGCCTCTTTCACCGCATTCCGTTCTTCTGGCGTCTACACCGCATGCACCACACCGACCTGGATCTGGACGTCTCCAGCGGCAACCGTTTTCACCCATTGGAGATACTGCTGTCGCTGCTGATCAAGGTGGGGGCGGTGCTGCTGCTCGGCGCCCCGGCCATGGCGGTTCTGGTTTTCGAGGTCGCGCTCAACGCCACCTCGCTCTTCAACCACGGTAACCTGCGCATCCCAATTGTCTTTGATCGCTACGTGCGGCTGTGTGTTGTCACCCCAGACATGCATCGAGTGCATCATTCGATTCGCCCGGAAGAAACCGACAGCAATTTTGGTTTCAACCTGCCTTGGTGGGATCGGTTGCTGGGCACCTATCGCGATCAACCACGACAAGGACATGAGGGTGTCGTCATCGGTCTGAAGGAGTTCCGTGACCCGCAGCGACTTGGTTTGTTTGATCTGCTCAAACTTCCCTTTCAGGAAGGGGGTAGGGTGAAAAGCACTCCTTTGGAGTAATACCAATACAGATTCCAGTTGACAAAACAGCAATCTCTTGGCAATGATACAAATCCGAATGCGGGAATAACTCAGTGGTAGAGTGTCAGCTTCCCAAGCTGAAGGTCGCGGGTTCGAATCCCGTTTCCCGCTCCAATAAAAACAAAGGGTTAGGCGATAAGCCTGACCCTTTTTTTATGTTCTAAACCACAAATTGTTCTAAAATTGTTCTAAACGTTCTCCGTCGTTCTGAATTGTCATTCGGCGTTCTGTTTGATAACACTCGGTGCTCTATTTGATAGTGACCTGTTTTGGTTTCGACATTTCGAGAAACGGTGCAGCCATGCGCTTGGCCTGCCTCATTTCCTTGTGCTTGTTGTTTTTAGTAATGTTTTTTGATGACGGCCCTTCAAAAAAACAGGCATGGTGGGACCGATGTTTTTGATCAGGCGATAGCCCTGGAATTCCCCGGTAAAGCCCCGCCGAACCATTCCAAACTTGCCAACGTATCCTTCTCTGTATAGCCTGCTGACATAACTCTGCACGTTGGCAACGGTCGAACCTTCCACCACCCGGCAGAGATCCGGTATAGTGAAACGCGTCAGAATCCTCATGGCACTCCATATCCGCTGCCGCATACAGAGACGGGCCTGATACTGCCTCACAGCTTGCTACCCTCCTGATTTGCCCTTTTAGCCCGGCGTGGGAAGGTCGGTTGATCATAGTACAGCGGCCGCTTTCCCCACGTAGCGCAATCCATCTCTAACAAGCCGTTGGCCTTTGCCAGTTTTTCGATTCTCGTTAATGCGATGATGATTCTGCCGATATTGGCGTTGCATTCCTTATGGAGATAACAGCGCAGATCATCACTGATGGCTACCTCACAGCACTCCGTTGCAACGATGTCGATATCTTCCAGGTCAAGACCATTGAACTCCACCCACTGTGTAATCCTGCGTGAAAGCCGGGCATTGGTTTTGATTCTTTTGGCGATATCTTCCATGCCAATCATAATTACCGGACATCCGGTAAGGTCGTAGATGTCTCTCAGTGCATCCACCATCTCGGTCTGCCGGAAACAGTAGTCCGCTTCGTCGATAAAGATGGGCCGTGCGGCGCGGTTGTCCTTTCTCAATTCTTCGACGATGTATTCGATCATATCCTTCCGGCGCCCTCTGCGTTCTCCCCCCAGTTCCCGGCACAGATCGCCCAGCATGCCCGTAACGGTCCAACACCCTATTGCTCGCACAAAAATCCCGTTGAACTGGTCACATACCCGGGCGACCGCCGTGCTTTTGCCTTCACCGGGCGCCCCCCAGAGCAAACCCATCCCCTCCGTGCCCATCGGGCGTGTGAGAAGGGTATCCACCGCTTGCATAAACTTGCGCATATTCTTTGTCGGCGCCATAACGTGCCTCATACTCTCTTTTCTCCTATCCTGTTTCCTTGTATCCGGAATCTGTTATCGGTCACCTGAATGATCCCTGCCGTTATCCCGAAACCTGCCCTCGCAATAGCGATCCGTCTTGTACAGGCCGACCGGCCCCTGGCCGGTATAGGAGCCATCCTTGTCATCGGCCCACTGTATTTCATAGGTCGAAGCCTGCCCCTGGCGTTGCCGCTCCCTGATGTTGTCGTATACTGCATAAACATTTCGAAAAACTTTATGAAACCTTAATCAATCGTCTGTCTTGATGCCGTGGCAATTTTAGTCCGAGTTTTCGTGACATTCTCGTCCGTGATTCCTTTCCAAGGTTTTGTAAATACTCTCAAATTATAGCTTGTAACCGAATTTACCAATTATACATAAGCACGTTTTTTAAATTACCTACAAAAATATACATATATTTATTTACAAGTATACATATTATGATATATACGGAATAAGCGAATAAACGTAATGTCATTTGAAGAGAAACTTTTGTGCAAGGAGGTGAAACGAGTCATTCGCAGCAGATGCCGAAAGCAGCACGAACCGTGTTTCGCACCTTACAAGAAACTATCAAAAGGGGGGGTAATGATGAAGAAAAGCGTTTTGAAACTGGCAACCGTCATGCTCGTTGGAGGTATGGTTCTTCCCGCAATTTCGCGGGCGAGCGATGAAGAGATTCAGAAAAAAATCGACAAGCTGATTAAGGAAGTGGAGGAACTCAAGGGATCGGTGAAAAAGGTTGAAAATAAATCCCTTGGCAAGTGGCTGACCATTGGCGGTGATTACCGCTTTCGCTACGACTATCTCAAGGGGAGCACCAAGCCGTTTACGGATGTCAGCGCAACCTTTGCCAATGCTCAAAACAAGATGCAGCAGGGATATTTCAGCGCAGTTGCTGCCGGTGATGCCACACAGGCGCAATTTTGGGCAGGGAACATTGCAGGCATGACCACCTTTTCCCAGCAGATGGCAGGTGTAAAAACCTATTCCCAAGCGCAGGCTTTTCTTGGCGCCAACCAGCAACTGCTGGGCGGTCTAAGCAATTTTGCGGTTCAGGTTCCGGCCTACAAACCTGAAAACAGCTCGCTCTACACAAACCGCTTCGGGATTGATCTGCACGCCAAGGCAACCGAGAACATAACGGTCACTGCGCGCCTCGTAATGTACAAAGTGTTTGGTTCCCAGGATGCCGCTGCCGTTGATGCCACCGGTAGTGCTCCTTATTTTTCCGACCGGGTTGGTGTGTTCGACGGAACGATTGGCCACGTGCCCTCCAACAGCTACCTGGATGTGGACCGCGCCTATGCCACTTGGAGCAATATCGCCGACCAGCCCCTCTGGCTATCGGTTGGTCGTCGCCCCTCCACCAACGGTGCGCCCAGCAATCTCAAGCTGAATAACGAGCGACCCGGAAATGGTGGTACTCCCTCGCTGCTGGTTGACTATGCCTTTGATGGTATGACCATCGGCTATGCTCCGGATATCGAGGCGCTGCCTGGTGCCTATGCCAAGATTTGCTATGGTCGGGGGTTTGACAGCGGTTTCCGCTCCACTCCCGCCAACTCCATTGCCGACACTGACATGGTCGGGGTTGCCATCATCCCCATCGATACCGACCCCCTGCGCGTTTGGCTGCAGTGGAACCGCGGTATGAACATCTTCGATTTCCCGTCCATGAGCAACACCTATTTCGGATCCACCTCTCCCAAGGCAAACCTCGGTGACATTGATTGGTATGGCGCCGGCGCCATGAGCACGCTTAAAAAGGTCGGTCCCGGCAACCTGAATGTCTTTGCCGATTTCGGATTAAGCGTCACCCACCCCAATGGAAATATTTCCTCCCAGGCAGGGTTCCAGGGACTGATGACCGGCGCCTTTTTTCAGCCGGAAGCGCCGACCAGCAAGACCGGTTGGGCCGTTTCGACAGGATTGCGCTATGACCTGCCGTCAAAAACAAAGCTGGGCTTTGAATACAACCATGGCTCGAAGGACTGGATCACCTTTGCTCCGGCTGCCGATGACATGTGGACCAGCAAGGTGGGCACACGCGGTAACGTGTATGAGGGGTATGTCATCCAGGAACTGGATCTGAAACCGGTCTCGTCCTATCTCAGCAAGGCGTTTGTCCGCTTCGGCTACCAGTACTACGATTTTGAATACACAGGAAGCAACAACTGGGTCGGTGCACCGGTTAAAATCTCCGATGTCAAAGGTCAGATGATGCTGTTGGCTCCCGTGAAGGAAGCCCATGATGTGTACGCTACGTTTGAAGTGAAATTCTAACAAAACCCGCGATATGCCGGGACACCCTGATAAAGAGGTGCCTCGGCAACACAATATGATCACAATCGTCAAGAAAGGAGTATTTCGTGAAGAAACTAATCTCAGTCGTCATCCTGTTGGCAGTAGTGATTGTTTCCACTCTGGGGCTGGTAGCCTCCGCCAGTGCGGAGGAAGTGAAAATGGTTGGCGAGATTTCAAACATCAAACTGGCTGGCGATGGCAAATCCGCCACCGCGATTCTCAAGGATACAAAGAGTGGAGAGTCCGTGACCATCGAGGTGACGGATGATCTGACACTGGACAAGTTCAAGGACAAACGGATTGTGGAAGGTGATGAGATACGCTGCAGGTTTGAAAAAGAGGATGGAAAGAACAAAAGCAAGATCTTCAAGAAAACCGCCGGCTGTTGATCTCGCTGCAATGTGTGTCCAACGAGGAAGAAGACAGGAAACCCTGAAAACGCGTAAAGGAGAATCAATCCATGCTTGTTATCAGATGTGCGGGTGTTTTTCTTGGAGTCGTGCTGATGGCGGCCAGCTCCCAAGCCAAGGAACAGACCTGCAAGGAATACATTCAGAAGAACGGGTATCAGGGGCCGCAGACCTGTGAAGTCTGTCACCCCGGAACGGCCAAGGTTTTTCTTGAAACGGTGCACTGGAAACACGCTTCAAAGGTTGATCATGTTGACAACCTGGCCCCTGACCGGGAGTACGGCATGAAGAACCGCATCTATACCATGTGCAACGGCAATGACATCGTCAACAACCTGAAGGAAGTGCCGCCCAATGCGGCCGGCAAGACGAAATTCACCGGATGTAACACCTGCCACCCCGGTGATCATGCCAGTGATGTCGGCAGTACCGGTCCCCAGGCGGAACAGGCCATTGACTGCCTGATCTGTCATTCAAGTAAATATGATTTCAGCAAGCGCAAGGCGGTCAAGGGTAAGGACGGCAAGGTTGTCATGACCCAGGACCGCAGTACCACGGCGGCGCTGAATATCGGCCGCCCGAATATCAAGAACTGCATGGTCTGCCATGAGTCGGCGGGCGGTGGCGCGCTGATCAAGCGCGGATTTTCCATGACCAAGGATGCGGATGTGCATGCCGCCAAGGGGATGGTCTGTGTTGACTGCCATGCCGTCAAAAATCACCGTTTCCCCACGGGCCGCGATCCCAACAACTGGGCCCACGATGGCATATACATAACCTGTACCGGTGAATGTCACACCAGTACTCCACACAAGGATGCGGATTATAACCGGCACACTGCGAAAATTGCCTGTCAGACCTGCCACATTCCCAGGACGGGCGGCGCATTTGCCAAGGATTTCACAAAATGGGAAAAGCTGTCCAACGGTTTTTATGAGCCTTCGACGTTGAAACGGGAAGTCAATGAAACCGCTCCGGTCTATACCTGGTATAACCTGACGGTCAGCAATACTCCCCATTTCATCGGACCAAAGGGGAGCAGAAGCGATGGAAAAAGTAAAATCTATCCCTTCAAGGTTTTCCAGGGAAAGGCGTATTTCAACAAGCTGGATGGCCAGCTGCTCTCCATGGACTTTGCGCCACCCATGGCCAACGGTGATACCCTGGCCGGTGTGGCATCAGCCGCCAAAACACTCGGTATACGAAAGTATGAACCGGTTTCGGGCTGGCAAACCATCTATTTTGGGAGTAACCATCAGGTTGCCCCCAAAAACAAGGCCCTGACCTGCGCCAACTGTCACGCGATCAATGGCGTGCTGAATTTCAAAGAGTTGGGGTATGCAGCCAAGGAGGTCGAAAAACTGACCAACCCTGACGTGTATTTCGATAAACTGCTCAAGCTTCAGCAGGAAAATGAATGACCGCCTGTCCTTGACCAAAGGGGAGCGAGTTCAGAGCACAGCTTTGGTCAAGGACAGGTCCAAACACTACAGGGAATATGTCATAACGTGAGGGGGATTTATGAAACCGTTGAAACTGATTCTGTGCTGCATCATACTGGCTGCGGCTCTGTCGCCACTTTTTCCGGCAGTGTGTCGGGCAGCGTCCCAGGAGGAACTGCTTGAAAAAATCAATCTGCTGGAGATACAGATTCAGCAATTGAAGGAGATGAAAGCACAGCAGAATAAGACGCAGGAGAAAGAGCAGCAGTGCATCCTGGCTGTGGGAACCGAGAAGTTCTGCACGTGCCTTGCGGAGGCGCTGCCGGGTGACGTTAGTTTCGAGCAGTATGTCCATGATATGGTTTCATTAGCGGAACTGTCGCGCGACGATTCCCGGAAGGGTGGTGCTAAGGGGGATGTGGATGCGGTGCATGCTGCTCGTAACAAATGCGTGCAAAAGGGGCTGTTCTGGTAGGAACGGAACGGCATTGTATTTCTTATAACCATCAACAGGGAGGCAAAACGTATGAAGGATGTCCTGATAATGATCGGAATCGTTGCAGTCTGGGTCGTGCTGCAGAAATATATTCTGCCGCGTTTCGGGGTACCGACCTGAATGTCCAACTCATGTGACCTCGGGGACCGGGGCAAAGACAATCAAAAGAAAAACGATGATCCAGATGTTCACTGACCTTCTTCAACAGGAATCAAAGGCACGATAATGGAATTTTCAAAATCGAGAGAGTACGACGAAGAAGCTGAAATTTTAAAGGTGCTCGGTCATCCGGTCCGGCTCAAGATAGCGGCCGGATTATGCGCCAGAGAGTGCAACGTCAAGAATATCTGGGAGTGTCTCGGCCTTCCCCAGGCCACGGTCTCCCAGCACCTGGCGCTCCTCAAGAATAAGGGGGTCATCACCGGCAAGCGTGAAGGCACTGAAGTGCACTACAGCGTGACCAATGCATCGGTTCAAAAGATTATCAAGGCATTGGGGTGAGGATGATGCGTAAGAATTGGTAGTATTATTAATTTACCGGTAATTTGTGTGGTATATGGATATGGGGTTCTCTCTGTATGAAGGCGGGACCGCGAGAGGTGCAACGTGAAACTCGTTACGATACTGCTCAGCATACTTGTCATGGCGCTTGCCCGTCCGCTTGTTTCCATGGCGGACTCGGACAGTCTGCGGACCCTGACCATGAAAGAGGCCATCTCCATGGCTCTGGAAAACAACCACCATCTCAAGGCATCCTCCCATAATGCGCGCTCGTCATCCTATTCAACCGACATAGCCACCTCCCGTTACTATCCCAATCTGTTTTTTGAGGAGAGCTTCGGCATCTCCAACTCCCCCACCCAGACCTTCATGATGAAACTGGATCAGGGTCGTTTCTCTCAGAACGATTTTCAGATCCATAACCTCAACCACCCCGGATCCTGGCGCAACTTCAAAACCGCTCTGACCCTGACGCAGTCACTCTATGATCCCTCCATCTCTCCCTCCAGGGCCATGGCCAGGCAGGAGGCCCTCAAGGCTGAAGCCGGGTACGAGGGGGCCCAGCAGGATCTGGCCTTTCAGGTCTTTGTCCTCTATCTGGACAGCGTGAGGGCAGCGGCGCAGCTGAAGGCCATTGAACAGGCTCTGGCCGATGCCACGGAAAATGTGCGCCTGGCCAGGGTGCGTGAACGGGAGGGGGTGGGCCTCAAGTCTGATCTGCTGCGGGCGGAAACCCACAGGGCAATGGTGGAGCAGCATCTGATCACGGCTCGCAACAGTATTACCCTGATCAGGCTGCGCATGGCGCTGGCCGTGGGAGCGGGGGAGGGCAGCCTGGTTGAGGTGGCGGAACCGGGCAGGTCAATGACCCCTACCTGCGCGATTGAGGAATTGTTCCGGGTGGCGTTGCAGGAACGTCGGGACCTGCGCCAGAGCCAGGCGGACAAAGACAGGGGGGACGCCGCACTCCGGCTGGCCCGCAACGCCTATCTGCCCACCCTGGATGCCTTTGGCTCCTATCAGTTCAATTCCCGCGAGTACCCCTTTGGTTCGGACAACGACGCCTGGATGACCGGTGTCAGTCTAAAGTGGCAGATCTTCGACGGCTTCCGCCGTTGCAGTGAGCGCAAACGCGTCCTGGCCGGTCGCTCGGCAGCTGAAGAAGAGCTGATAGCCAAAACCGACGAAATCAAGCTCCAGATCCGGGAGAGCTGTCTGCGGCGCGACGAGGCTGCCAAACAGCGTGACGTTGCCCGGCAGGCGCTGGCATCCGCCGAGGAAACTGTCAGGCTGCTTGGCAAGCGCTACGAGAACTCTCTGGCCACCATGCTGGATCTGCTGGATGCCCAGACCGCCCTGAACCAGTCCCGCTCAAAACTGGTCGACGCTGAGGCTGATTATGCATTCTCAGGGGGACGTGTCTTTCATGCGTCCGGTATGTTCCTGAAGGAGATCATGAAATGATACGCTCGATCTGTTTGATACTCTGTCTGTTTTTGCTGTCATCCCTTGGGGGGTGCGGTGGAAAGGACCATGGAGCGGGAACCGGTGATAAACAGGTTATTGTGTCCGCCAAAGACATAACCATGCTGACGGTCACGTCGGCATCCGTGGCGGAAACGGCCGAGCTGGTCGGAACGGTCAGGGCCGGCACCAGCGCCAATGTGGCGGCGCGCATACCGGGGACGGTAGCGGAACTGAGGGTTCAGGAGGGAGACCGGGTAGCAAGAGGGCAGGTGGTGGCCCTGCTGGATGCCCAGGAAACCATGGCACATGCAGCTGTGGCAACGGCCGGTATCGAGGAGGCCCGACGCGCCCTGAACGAGGCCCGCTCCCGCAGACAGCTGGCCGTCAGCACCTTTGGCCGCTATGAAAGACTCTTTAACGAACAGGCCGTCACCCGCCAGGAGTTTGAAATCAGGCAGAACGAAAAGGAACTGGCCAACCAGGGGGTAGCCCGGGCCGAGGCGCGTCTGAACCAGGCCAGAGAATCATCCCGGGCCGCCGCCAGTATGGCCGGATACACCAGGGTTACGGCTCCCGTTGCGGGGATCGTGACCAGCAGGAAGGTGGATCTGGGCAGCAGTGTCTTTCCGGGACAGCCGCTGCTGACCATTGAAAATGAGGCAAGCTACCAGCTGGAGCTGACGGTTCCCGAATCCCTGTCACTCAAGGTCAAACCGGGTCTGGGGGTACAGGTCTCCCTGGATGCGCTGGACAGCCCCTGGAATACCAGAATTGCCGAGGTCGTGCCGGCCTCCGATCCGGCCAGCAGAACCTTTATCGCCAAAATACCGCTCAACCGCACAGGCATCAGGTCGGGGCTGTTTGGCAGGGGGATCATCAGCCTCGACACACGCACCACAAGCATGCTGCTGCCGCGCACGGCAATCGTGGAGCAGGGCGGGCTGACGTCCGTCTGGGTGGTTCCCCAGGATAATCGGGTGCGCATGCGCCTGGTAAAGATCGGCAGGATTAAGAATGACCGTGCCGAGATCCTTTCCGGTCTGCAGGATGGGGAGCGGGTGGTTGTGGGTGGCATGAACAGGGTCAGCGAAGGGGTCATGGTGAAGTAGGATGCAACAGTACGGTTTTGCCGGACACATAGCCCGAGCCTTCATAAACTCCAAGTTGACCCCGCTGATCGTGGTAGCCGGGCTTCTGCTGGGGCTGATGGCGGTCATCATCACCCCGCGCGAGGAGGAACCGCAGATCGTCGTGCCCATGGTGGATATCTACCTGCCCCTGCCGGGCGCATCGCCTGCCGAGGTGCAGGAACGGGTGGTCAAACCCTTCGAGGCCAAACTGTGGGAACTGAAGGGGGTCGAATACCTTTACTCCATGAGCCGTCCTGGCCTGGGCATCATCACGGTGCGCTTCCTGGTGGGCCAGCCCATGGAAGAATCGCTGGTCAAGCTCTACAACAAGGTCATGAGCAATCGCCCCCTGCTGCCGCCCGGCGCGGGCGAGCCGCTGGTGGCGCCCAAGTCCATCGATGACGTGCCGATTCTCAGTCTTACGCTCTGGTCCGAACGCTACGATCACGCCACCCTGCGCAGGGTGGCGCTTGAGATCAACGATGAGTTGCGCAAGAGCGTCAACACGGCCGAGACCACCATTATCGGCGGCCTGGGGCGGCAGGTGCGGGTAACCCTGGATGCGGCACGCCTGTCAGATTACGGTCTCTCTCCCCTGCAGATTGCGGCGTCGCTGCAGCGGGGCAACAGCAGCCTGGCCTCAGGCTCCTATTCCCGTTCCAACCGTGAGGTGCTGGTGGAAACCGGTGCCTTCCTGGAAAGCCGGGAGTCGCTCGACCGGCTGGTGGTTGGTATCCATAACGCCAAGCCGGTCTACCTGTCCGATGTGGCCAGCATCTCCGACGGGGTCAAAGAGCCGGACGATTATCTGTTCATGGGTCTGGGACCGGCTGCCCGCACCAGAGGGCTGAGCGGCAATCCCCAGCGGGATTACGCCGCCGTGACCATCTCTGTGGCCAAGCGTACCGGGGCCAACGCCACCTGGGTGGCAGAGGACCTGGTCAAAAAGGTCGAATCGCTCAAGGGAAGGGTGATCCCCTCGGATGTGCAGGTTACGGTGACCCGCAACTACGGTGAAACCGCCCGGGAAAAGAACAACGAACTGCTCTTTCACATGTTCCTGGCAGCCCTCTCTGTCACCATCCTGATCGCCCTGTTCATGGGGTGGCGCGCCGGAGCCGTGGCAGCCATTGCCATACCGGTTACCCTGGCCCTGACCATGCTGATCTTCTATCTGATCGGCTACACCCTCAACCGCATCACCCTGTTTGCCCTGATCTTCTCCATAGGCATCCTGGTGGATGACGCCATCGTGGTCGTGGAAAACATTCACCGCTACTTCAGCACCGCGGTCATGGATAAGATGGAGGCGGCCATCAAGGCCGTGGACGAGATAGGCAACCCCACGGTGCTGGCTACCTTCGCGGTGATCGCCTCGATCCTGCCCATGGGGTTCGTGGGGGGATTGATGGGACCCTACATGCGCCCGATACCGGTGGGCGCCAGCATGGCCATGCTCTTCTCGCTCCTGATCGCCCTGATTGTCACCCCCTACTACGCCTACCGCTTCATGAAGGGCGAGGAGCATGATGCCTCCGGTACTGAAGGGCAGGAGTCAAAACTGACCGCCTTCTACCGCACTTGGATGGGGAGGCTGATCCACGAAAAGAAACTGCGCTACGCTTTTCTGACCACGGTAGTGGTTCTGCTGCTGTTGTCCTGCTCGCTGATCTGGTTCAAGGCCGTCACGGTCAAAATGCTTCCCTTTGACAATAAGAACGAGCTGCAGATCATCATCGATACGCCGGACGGCGCCCCCCTGGAACAGACCGCCCGCATCACCCGCGACATGGGTGACGCCCTGCGCACCGTTCCCGAAGTCACCGATTTCCAGATGTATATCGGTAACAGCGCGCCCTTCAATTTCAACGGCCTGGTGCGCCACTACTACCTGCGCAAGGGCCCCAGCGTGGCTGACATTCAGGTCAATCTGCTGCCAAAGGATCAGCGCAAAAGCCAGTCCCACGAGATCGCCAAACGGATCCGTCCGCTGGTCAAGGCCATTGCCGACCGCTACGGCGCACGGGTCAAGGTGGCCGAGATCCCGCCCGGCCCGCCGGTGCTCTCCACCCTGGTGGCCGAGGTCTATGGCCCGGATGACACTTCCCGCGCCGGTGTGGCTGCCGGGATCATGAAAATCATGAAAAAAACCGCCGGTGTGGTGGATGTGGACTGGTACCGCGAGGATGATCAGGCTAAGGTGATCTTTGAGGTGGATCAGGAAAAGGCGGCCCTGTCCGGCATAGCCGTCGAGAATGTGGCCCGCACCCTGCAAATTGCCCTCTCCGGTCAGGACGTGGGGCTGCTGCACCTGCCAAAAGAGAAGGAACCGGTGGCAATTCAGTTGCGCCTGCCCCCATCCCAGCGCAGTTCCGTGGCCGATCTCGCCGCCATCCATGTTCCCGGACCAGGCGGGAGTGTGCCGCTGTCGCAGTTGGTCCGGACGGCGGAGGGAAGGGGGGACAAGACCCTCTACCGCAAGAATCTCAAGAACGTGGTTTATGTGGTGGCTGATGTGGCCGGAGAGATCGAGGCTCCCGTCTACGCCATCCTGAAGATGAAGGACGAGATCGCCTCTTTGCCAACACCGGACGGCGTCAAGCTGGAGGTGCTGGCGTCGCGCCAGCCTTGGAGCGAAGCGCACATGGGTCTCAAGTGGGATGGTGAATGGCACATCACCTATGAGGTCTTCCGTGACCTGGGAATGGCCTTCGGCGTGGTCATGCTGCTGATCTACGTGCTGGTGGTGGCCTGGTTCAAGGATTTCACCACGCCGCTGGTGATCATGGCGCCCATCCCCCTGACCCTGATCGGCATCCTGCCGGGGCATGCCCTGTTCGGCGCGTTCTTCACCGCCACCTCCATGATCGGCTTCATTGCCCTGGCCGGGATCATCGTGCGCAACTCCATCATTCTGATCGATTTTGCCGAGATGAAGCGGAGGGAAGGGATGGCGCTCGATGAGGCCATCATCGAGGCGGGCGCGGTCCGCTTCCGTCCCATGCTGCTGACCGGTGCGGCGGTGGTGGTGGGGAGTTTCGTTATCGTCTTCGACCCGATCTTCCAGGGGCTGGCACTTGCCATGATGTTCGGCGAGATCGCCTCCACCACCCTGTCTCGGGTGACCATACCGATCCTGTATTATCTGGTGCAGAACTGGAAGGAGCGACATCACACGGGTGACGCCACTTCGTAACGGGGAACAGTTCATGAAAGAGGAATTCTACATCGAAAGGGTCGTCCGGATCATCGCCGGTTCATTTATTATCATCTCGCTGCTGCTGGCCCATTATCACAGCACGTACTGGCTCTTGTTTACCGCCTTTGTGGGTTTGAACCTGTTCCAGTCCGGCTTTACCCAGTTCTGTCCCCTGTTCGGTCTTCTGGCAAAGCTGGGGGTGCCACGCTTTCCCAAGGGAAGAGCATGAATGTTCGCACAATAAACATGAAGCCAGCGCTCTTGTCTCCCACCGAAGCGATTCTGGAAAGCATCTCTGATGGCGTGTTCACGGTGGATATGGAGTGGGTCGTTACCTCCTTTAACCGGGCAGCCGAGGAGATCACCGGCGTACCACGCAAAGAGGCCATTGGCAAACGCTGCGGGGAGGTGTTCCGCTCCAGCATGTGCGGGGCGGAGTGTAGCCTGCAGCAGACGCTGAATACGGGCAAACCGGTGATCGGCAAATCGGGCTACATCATCAGCGCCGATGGCAGCCGCATCCCCATCAGCATCTCCACCGCAGTGCTGCGGGATGGCCATGGCCGGGTAATCGGAGGAGCCGAGACCTTTCGTGACCTGTCCGAGGTGGAACTATTGCGCCAGGAACTGGAGGGAAAATTCAGGGTGGGTGATCTTTCCAGCCGCAGCCCCCTGATGCAGCGTCTGTTCGAAATTCTGCCTGCCATTGCCACCAGCCCCAGCACGGTGCTGGTCCTGGGTGAAACCGGCACCGGCAAGGAGCTGGTGGCGCGTACGCTCCATTCCCTCAGCACTCGCAACCAGGGGCCGTTCATTGCTGTTAACTGCGGGGCTCTGCCCGATACACTGCTTGAATCGGAGTTGTTCGGTTACCGGGTTGGCGCATTCACCGGAGCAACCAGGGACAAACCGGGCCGTTTTGCCCTGGCCAAGGGAGGAACTATCTTTCTGGATGAAATCGGTGAGGTGAGTCCGGCCCTGCAGGTGCGCCTGTTGCGGGTGCTGCAGGAGCGAACCTACGAACCGCTGGGAGCGGTCAAGTCAGAAATCAGTGATGCGAGAGTGATTGTTGCCACCAACCGGGATCTGACCGAGCAAGTCCGCAAAGGCCTGTTTCGGGAGGATCTGTACTACCGTGTCAACGTGATACGCATGGAATTACCGCCGTTGCGCCGCAGAAAAGAGGATATACCGTTGCTGGCGGAGCAATTCATCGCCCGCTTCAACCGTCTGCAGCAGAAATCGGTGCCGGGAATATCTGCTGAAGCGCTGTCACTGCTCATGGCCCACGACTGGCCGGGTAACATCCGCGAGCTGGAAAACGTCATCGAACGCGCCTTTATACTTTGCAACGAAGAGCAGATTGCCATCGCCCACCTCCCAGAGCAGTTACGGGTACATGGCGCCGTAGGCATGGATTATGATGTGCGCTCCGCCCACGAGATCCTCGATGCCCAGGCCATCCGCGCCTCCCTGGAACGCAACGGTTACAATCGTCTTGCAGTAGCCAGGGAACTGGGTATTCACAAAACCACACTGTTCCGCAGGTTAAAGAAGCTCGGCATTGCCCTGCCCGAACAGGATGGGCGATCCAAAAGCAACATTTCAAAAGCGTAAGCAGACCTAAAACAGGCAAGGCCGGGAGTTACCCCGGCCTTGCCTGTTTTAGCTTACCAACTTCCAGACCGGCAATTTTCAACTCGTCAAAAAGTTCATAGGCCCTTTGATTGGCGCAGGTTACATTTAAATCAGGAGATGGGTCACTTCATGATGCTGATGAGGTTGGGGTACATGGCCTTACTCCTTCTCCGTTCCTTGTTGCTGCGGGTTCCGCTCACGACGTTCGTTTTTTGGCTGTGGACGGTACTTTTCATGGCAGGATCTCAATTCGCTGTGGGTTTGGGCTGATTTCACGCAGATTATTTCGGCCTGACTGTTCGCGATTCTCTCTTCGATGTGGTGAATCACCTCGGCTTTCTTCTGTTCGATCCCCTTTCCCTGACCTTTGGGGCCTGTGTCTGAGTCGGCTGCAAATGTCGGTGCTGTGCAAATACCTGTGAGTACTACAGTGATTATTGCAGTTTTCATGACTACCTCCTGGTGAAAGAGGCTCACATCAGAATTGCGAACGCTTTAGCCGACATGTGAGACCTCTGTTATTCTTGTGTTCTATGGCCCAAAAAGCGGATTAACTACTGTTTCGTCAATATATGGTGCAAGAACTGACGTATTTGTTATTGGCTCGGAATAGAGGAACGGCGTGCTGCAGACGGAAAAATCAAAAGGGGTTCCGCCAGCGTAGGTTCCGGACATGATCGACGTGCGCAGCTTCGAAAGGTTCGTCTTCTGCTCGGTTGTCAGCGAATGATAGACCTGGGCGAAGATCCTGGCATAGTTGTAGTTGTTCTCACCATCCAGCTCGCCGTAAGTTCCTGACAGATCAAGCACCTGGGCTTTCACATCATCCTGGGATGCTCCGTTCAGGAGCGATCTCAGCAAGGTGGCGATCTGTGTCCTTACGCCGACGATAGTGGTTGTGCCTGCGAAGAGGTTGTTCCTCTGCAGGTCAACCAGGCTTGACATCACCATTGCCTGGCTATCAGTAACGTATCCGGCCGAGCTGTCGCACAGAGCTTTTCCCGCGGTGGCGGTGAGCTGTTCATCGATACTGTACCCTTCGTGACCAATGGCCGGGGCATCCTTGATATAGAAAGAGCCATAGTACGTTCCCTGGCGCTCGGGACAGAAATACACATCCGCATCCAGTGAACCGGCATACCAGCTGAACAGGTCGCTGGCATAGGTCATGACAGCCACGGCATCTCCCTGGGGCAGGGTTTTCATCCTGGCGTCGTTTTGGGCATTCGATATATCTGGCCAGGAACTCCACCCCTTACCCTTCATGTTGTTCAGATACGTTTTCTGTGTGTCCGATAGTGAAGTAAAGATGGAGGCATAGAGTACGGCACGGTCAAAACTGATCTGTCCGTCAATCAGATACAGTTCCCGAGAAGCATCCTTTATAGCTGTCAGGTTGAGGCCATTTGTATTGGATGGAATATCGTCATCAAGAAGGCGGCGGAATGCTTTCATCAGGGTGAAACGCTTGTAGCCGTATTGAGTGATCTGAGCCTCTTGGGCAATTGCCAGACGCTTCAACTGGCTGAACTGGGTATCATTCAGGATATAGATGACGTTGTTGGCAATCCGGGTCAGAAAACTGGTGTTGTGTCCCATACCATCAGGATCGTTGTCCCGCAGATACTGGAAACCGGTATAGTCCGCCACCTTGCCTGGAGGAAAGAAGGATTGGGCCTCCAGATTGCCGGTCATCATGGCGAGACCGGAAAATGCCAGGGTTGTCCGCTGTGCTCCGTCGGAAATTGTTTGTTCCATGGTAAATGCGGGACTCACGTCTATGTTCCTGCTCAAACTGGTTCCCCCCAAAGCATTGGAAACGGTGAGCGTTACGGTGAACGTCCCCGCAGCAGAATATGCATGGGGCGGATTCTGTAGTGTGCTTGTCGCTCCATCCCCGAAGTTCCATGACCACGACGTGGGATTGCCGGTGGATAGGTCATTGAACTGAATGATCTGTTTTACCAGGGGCTTGGTTTGCAGGAGTGTGAATGCTGCTGAAGGTGCGCTTGGCGCCTGTTGTGTAAATGTTGCCATGACACTCGTGTCCGCGCTGATGGTGATCGAGCAGCTGCCTGTTCCACTGCAACCGCTTCCGGACCAACCGCTGAACGTGGAGTCTGATTCCGCAATGGCGGTCAGCGTCACGAGACGCCCCTGGTCAAATCCTGCCGAGCAGGTTTGTCCGCAATCCAGATCCCGGGGAGCGCTGGTAACCGTACCGGTTCCATCACCTGCTTTGGTAACGGTAAGGGTATATCTGGTCGGGGGATTGGCAGGACTGACCCTGAGCGTTCCCGAGGTAATTACGAGCGCTCCACTTTCCAATACCACCGTTTTAATGGTCGCATCGGAACCGAGAGTAATCTGGTTGGAACCGGCACCGCTTATGATGACATCATCCCCTTGGGCCGGCTGCTTTACGGGTAACCAGTTGACGGCTGTTTCCCAGGCGCCCCCTGCACTGTTATTCCAGGTATATGTTCCTGCTTGGACGGCTGAACCCACAAACAGCACGATTGCAAGCAGTATCATTGCGCACGTATCTGGCATGACACCCTCCTGTAAATACTTTATTCATGTGATCCCAACATACATCAACAGTTAGGTATTGTGTGTTAAGATGCCCTGGAGAATTGTAAAGTTTTGTAAAGGCGGTTCGGCTAATCTTTACATTTTTTAGCAAACAAACCGCCCCCATCCGTCTATACTCTTGTACATCGAACTGAAGCTGACAGGAGACGTCATGAATACTATTCTGATAATTGATGACGACAAGGACTTGTGCGATCTGCTACATGATTATTTAACACCGGAAGGATTTGATGTTGAATCGGTACACAATGGCTTGGAAGGTGTCGAACGGGTACTTGCCGAGCCGTTTTCGCTGGTGGTGCTGGATGTGATGCTTCCCGTGATCAACGGTTTTGAAGTCTTACGGCGAATTCGAGCCGTTTCACGGATTCCTGTGCTGATGCTGACCGCGCGAGGTGACGATGTGGACCGGATTGTCGGTTTGGAGATCGGCGCTGACGATTATCTGCCGAAACCGTTTAATCCACGGGAACTGGTGGCCAGGATACGGGCCATCCTGCGTCGTGCGGAGTCGGAGCTAAAGCCGCAACCCCACATGGATTCCGGAAGGTTGATTGTGGGAGACATTGAGCTTACTACCGGCACTCGCACCATCCTGCGCTCTGGACAGAAGGTTGAGCTAACCTCAGTGGAATTTGCCATCCTTGAAATTTTGTTGCGCCTGGCGGGCCAGGTCGTCAGTCGTGATGACCTGGTGCGCCAGGCCACGGGACGAAATCTTTCCGCCTATGACAGAAGCATTGATGTGCATGTCAGCAGCTTACGCAGAAAACTCGGAAAGCTGTTGAACGATTCGGAGCGGATTATAACGGTACGCAACGTGGGCTACCTCTATTCGGCTGATCTTTAAATGTGATGGCGCAATGAATACGAGACAGAGTTGTTTTTTAAAATTAATGGTTCGATGCACCCTGTGTGCGTTCCTGGGGATAATGGTTTTTGCTGGCAGTCCGGGGTATGCGGCAACTGATTCTCCGCCAGGAACAACCCATGAGGCGCCGCCAGCACCTCAACAGCCGGGCACGGAGCGGGTGGTGCTCCCTCGCAGAATCCCGCCACGGGTGGCATTTGAAGCCTGTGAAGGAAAGAGGGAGGGGGATCCATGCTCCTTTAAATCATCACAAGAAATGTTGGATGGCGAATGCCGTGGCGGAATTGAAAATAAATTCGCCTGTCGTCCCTATCGGAATTCCACCCACGCTGGCACCGCCCAGGAAACGCCCCCTGAACAGAAGACAGGTGCAATGGAGCGAGCAGTCACCGCCGATCCAAAGGTCCCTGGCATGACAAAGCCTGAACAAGATACGCAGCATCCCGCGCCATCAAACAACAGCTCCGATAATCTCCCCAATCAAGCTGCATCTATGCCACCCCAGCCTCACGTCATTGCTCCGACGCCACCAATGCCGCTTTCAATCGTCTCTGACAAAATGGGTGAGTATGCCGGGATATTCTGGACCTGTCTGGCAGTCGCCCTGTTCTTCACCGGGACAACCTGGTACGGTTTTTATCGCTATTACATTCTACCGCTCCACCGTCTCAGCAAAGTAACCCAGCAACTGGCCAGTGGAAATCTCTCTGCACGCGTCGGTGAAGGCCTGGTGCAGCGGAAGAATGAAGTGGCCGAACTGGGGCGGGATGTGGACCGAATGGCCGAGCGTATTGAAAGCCTGGTGGGCGCTCATCAACGCCTGATCCGGGATGTGTCACATGAATTGCGTTCTCCCCTTGCTCGTCTGAATGTAGCACTTGAGCTGGCACGCCAGTCGGCGGGGCCAGCCCTTGGCGCTCCGTTTGACCGCATTGAACGGGAATCAAACCGTCTCAACGAGCTGATCGGCCAGCTTTTGACGCTGACCAAGCTGGAAAGCGATGGCGGCATGAGTCAACGTGCAGAAATTGATATTGCGGAGCTGATATCCGAAATAGCCCAGGATGTGGATTTCGAGGCAAAAAACTGTGATCGCGGGGTTGTGGTGTCGTCATGTGAAACGCTCAAGCTTATTGGCAACCGGGAACTGCTACTGCAGGCACTTGAGAATCTGGTCAGAAATGCCGTTCGATATACGGCATCAGGTACCGTGGTGGAGCTTTCACTGCGCAAGAAAGAGAGCGGTGGACGAAGCTGGGCGCACATCGAGGTCAGGGATCAGGGGCCGGGAGTTCCCGAATCTGAACTGTTTGACATCTTTCGCCCCTTTTATCGTGTCAACGATGCCCGTGAACGACAGAGTGGTGGCGCCGGTGTTGGCCTGGCAATTTCGGATCGGGCGGTACGCCTGCATGGAGGGAGTCTGCGTGCGTTCAATGCCCCTGGTGGCGGCCTGATAATGGAGATGGAATTGCCCGTGGCGTAGAAATCCGGCACTATCCTCCAAACAAAGGTGAGCTTGCAAGGCATCCGAGGCTGTCAGGGCTGTTCAATCAACTCGATAAACTCCTCCCGCTTGACCTCATCCACGATCCAGGAGCAGGCTTCGAAACAGCGATCGCGGGTTTTTCCGGAAACAATCGCCAGCAACACCGAATCACAGGCGCCAATCATGCCCAAGCGGTGCACGACCAGCACCTGATTGAGTTTGAATTTTTCCTCTGCCTGACCGGCAATACCGGCCAAACAAAGGTCAACATCTTTCACAAGCGGTTTCAGTTCCACGGATGAAAAATCAGGGATCTGCTTTCCCGGCCGCTTCACCCGGCCGTGGTGCAGAACCACCGCGCCGGTGGCATCGGTTTCCCGCTCAAGAAAAGCGCGGTAGAGATCCAGGTGGACACCCATTCTGTTCGGTGCTGAAGGCGGTAATCACGTCGCTATCCTCCTGTTTTTATAATGCCTTGGTTATTTCTCACAATGCATGGATTGATATGCTGCGACCAAATTCATAGCAGTCTAAAACGGCGGCAAATAGCTCAATACAGCTGTTCTTACTCATTGCCCCACAGGGGATCGTTCATAAATTGCCGCCTCAGCCGCTCGTCCGGGTTCTGCTCATAGAATTCATCCTCAGCAAACGAGAACCGGAATGATTCAATGTAAGCCAGCAGCACCTGGTAGGCCGCGTTGATCATCCTGATCCGGTCATTATCATGTTCATCGCCAACGTCGGGATGGTACTTCTTGACCAGTTGCCGATAGCGCGCCTTGATTTCACTGCGAGTGGCCCTCTCGCCAAGCCCAAACACCAGCAACGCTTCCCGCAGGTCAGCGAAGGTCATGGGATTGTCCTCTCAACCTGCCGGGCAGGGTATTACGTCGTATGCTACTCATCAGGTTAACCATTTCTTGTTTATCCCGCTCAGGTTGCAAGAGAACAGCACGACGCAATACAGTCATAAAACTGTGAAATCCAGGGCAAGGGGCATGTGTCTGCCCTATTGCTTTCGCCGCGGAGAATGTCGACGCCAAAGGTCAAGGGAAGCGTGCATGAGAGCGGACGCAGGAAAACAGGAAGCAACTCCACCGGAAAGAAGAGTCCGCAGATAAAAATCATTTGGAAGTGGGAGAAGTACAAAAAGGTTGTCGCTGTATTTGATAGCGAATTTCCATGTCCTTGCTATTTCCTCCAGCCGCTCCAGACAGGAATACCCTCGCTGTTCCTGAGTACCAGCACGTTTTCCCCTTTTTTAACCTCACCGGCTATGATGGCCGGTTTTCCCATCACGGTAACCCTGGAGCCTTTCAACTCGATCTTGTCTCCCTTTTCGATTTGCTGTCGAGGCGTTCGATAAACCAGGCTGGACCGAGGTGAACCGGGATCGTCTCCTTGTCCGCTTTGAGAGTTAGATGAATCCCCGAACGCATACCCTTCATGGGCATCATCGTATCAACGCTCAGTACCACACCGGAAATGTTCTCAACCGTCGCCGGATTGTATATTCGCTGGTAAGCGCCTTTTATTCCCCAGCCGCCGCTACCGTTGCCACCCATGGGCTGGGCAAAAACCGAGGACCCCATGAAAACCACCATCAAGACTGCTGTCACACATATGGACTGTCTCATTTTCTCTCTCCTTTCTCGCTTGTTTTACTCCGGAAAAACTTAACGCGACTCTCCTCTCCGGGTGAAAAGCCACACTCCATGGAGAATAATCCCATTACGCTACTATGCAATTCTGTCAAGAGAACGGGCATCTCTTCATCACTCCGCTGATGCACCCTTTGATGGCAGACGTATCCGCACCAGCTGCTTTATTTTAGGTAAACTCAGTGCACATATAGTACCAACAGAATCACATTGAAAAAGAGCCGAATAAACATGGGCTTCAAAATATCAACAACCGAATACAGTAGCTGTTACGCACCTATTGCAACCCTATAAAGTTGCATAGAGGCTACTGCATTGCATTTTTACATGCTTCTTTATGTCGTATGTATGCTGATATTTTAGATAGTTATAACTTTATGTATCAAAGCATAATACTTGGCTCGGCGCTTGCTCTCTAAAGCCCGTGCTGACAACTAAAAGGACTTCCAACCATGAAAACTGCTTTTACATACTGGGACAACCGCATAGCGCCGGTCTTCGACATAGCACGGCAGGTTCGTGTCGTGGAGAGCGATGACAGCAGGATTGTCGGGGTATCGGAAGAGATTCTGGAAGATGGCCTGCCGGTGCGCAAGGTGATCAACCTGGCGCAACTTGGTGTTGCAACCCTGGTGTGCGGCGCGATTTCCCGACCGCTGCACGCGATGGTCGTGTCCAACGGAATCCAGGTGGTTCCCTTCGTGGCCGGTGACCTGGGCGAGGTTATTCAGGCCTGGTTCGAGGGCACGCTGGATGATGAAGGTTTCGCTATGCCCGGCTGTTGTGGGCGGGGATATGGCTGGAAACCATGCTGTGAGAGCGGAGAGGAGCAAGTCATGAGTCAGGGACGTGGGGGGGACAAGGGCGAGGACAGGGCCAGGGCCGCATGGGCGGATCCCAAACGGGAGGCGCCATCGGTTTCTGCGTCTGTACAACATGCGGACATCGTGAAGCGCACGAACGCGGAACGCCCTGCGCACAAAAGCAGTGCCCGAAGTGCGGCACTGCGCTGGCAAGGGAATAACAGACAGATACAAGGAGGTTTTATCATGCCGGGAAGAGACGGAACAGGTCCAATGGGATCAGGCCCCACAGGTGGTCGCAGGTTTGGGAATTGCGCTGGTCAAGTAGCGGCTGGACAAGGCTTTGGAAGAGGTCTTGGACAGGGTGGTGGTCGCGGAAGGGGACGCACGCTTCAAGCGGGCACCAATCAGGAAGGCGGGCGTTTCGGTTTCAATGCGTCTGAACGAAGCTCCGCCATGACCATGGAGAACCAGGAACTCATGCGGCAGAACGAAACACTGCGGTCGGAAATGGAAGTCATCATGAAACGGCTGGATGAGATGGAAGCGCGAACAGTCGACTCAAAATAGCATTCGTATTTCAGCTCTCCAACGGGTGACCACCCCTGGCCCTTCAGCGCCTGACCTCGGCTTCCCGAAACGGAACGCGAAGAGTACTGTTTCCCTCCTGGTTGCAGTAATGCTCTCATCCGTGACAGGGAGGGGCCAGGGGTGGTTGATCAAACCATACGATACCTCGCCATTACGATGAATACCAGGCAGCGTTCGCGCAATGGTAACCACCCCCGGCCCTTTAGCCCCCAACGGGATCTCCCGAGATGGATAGGGAACAACGCTTTTTCCTCCCAGGGCAATGCTGTACTCCTCCATTACCGGGAGGGGCCGGGAGTGGTTAATTGAAAACACAAAGGAACAGACCATGAAAATAGCCTTCTCAACTTCTGGAAATACTCTTGATGCAGCTCTTGATACGCGCTTCGGACGGGCTCCGCGCTTTCTTATTTACGATCTGGACAGCAAAACGTTCGACATGGTTGATAACCAGCAGAACCTGGACGCTGCCCAGGGCGCGGGAATCCAATCTGCGGAAACCGTGGCGCGCCAGGGTGCAAACGCTCTCGTATCAGGTCATTGTGGTCCGAAAGCCTTTCGTGTGCTCCAGGCCGCCGGAATCAAGATCTATACCAGCGATGCGGCCACGGTCAGCGATGCTCTTGAAAAGTACATTTCAGGTATCCTTGCCGAGGCCGGTTCAGCGGATGTTGAGGGGCATTGGGTATGATTCTGGCGGTTGCCTCGGGCAAGGGTGGCACCGGCAAAACAACCGTAGGGCTGAACCTGGCGCGAACCCTCGGTTCCCAGGTGCAGTTGTTGGACTGTGATGTGGAAGAACCGAATGCACACCTATTTTTAAGCTGCACGGTCAATGAAGAGGAAATTATCTGTATTCCGGTGCCCTGCGTGGATGAAGCGTTGTGTAACGGTTGTGGAGAATGCGGGCGTTTTTGCCAATACCACGCCATCGTCTCCTTCGGGACCAAGCCGGTCATTTTTCCGGAGATGTGTCACGGCTGTGGCGGGTGTATGGCAATCTGTCCCACAAGGGCGCTCAGCGAGACAAAACAACGCATGGGGGTGGTTGAAACCAGCCATTCGGGAAACATCACCCTCATCCAGGGGCGTCTCGACATCGGCGCAGCCATGGCGCCCCCCCTGATCCGCGCGGTCAAAAAACGCCTGAAAAACGGTATACCAGCGATCCTGGACGCGCCACCCGGAACATCATGCCCGGTCATCGCAACACTTCGGGACACCGACTTCATTATATTGGTCACGGAACCGACACCCTTTGGACTTCACGATCTGAATCTGGCCGTGGATATGGTGCGTGAGCTCCAGATTCCCTTCGGCGTTGTCGTCAACCGCATGGGAATCGGTGACCACCGTGTCCACACCTTCTGCAAGCAGGAAGGTATCCCTGTTATTCTGGAAATACCCGATGACCGGCGGATTGCGGAAGCCTATTCCCGTGGCGAACTGATTGTGGACGCACTTCCGGAATACCGCAGCCTCTTCCAGGGCCTGCTGGTGAACGTTTACGCAACTGTGCCTGATACCCAACCGGATCCGCCTGTGCGGTGCGCATGCTCGTGAAAGGCGTCCCCTTTTCAGCCGAGAACCACTCCCACTGTGTCATGTGCGGCGAACTCAATCCGCTCTCCCTGCGATTGAATTTTGTTCCCGACGGAAGCGGTGCTGTTTCCGCTTTCTTTCAGGGGAATGTTCTCCTGCAGGGCTACGACGGCATTCTGCATGGCGGAGTTATCAGCGCCCTGTTGGACTCGGCCATGACGCATTGTCTGTTTCACCGGAAAATCGAAGCGGTAACCGGAGAACTTCTGGTCAAGTTTGCAGCGCCGGTTCCCTACAATGTCTGGCTGACCGTGCGTGGCTGGCTTGTGAGCGCAACACCTCCCCTGCACGTGCTGAAGGCAGAACTGCTGCAAGCAGGCGCGGTAATGGCCAGCGCAGATGCAAAATTCATGCAGAGGTACCAATATAATGGCCAGTACTGACATTCGAATACGCATCCTGGTTGACAACAAAGCAGGCGAAGGACTGGTTGAGGAGCATGGTTTTTCTGCATGGATTGAGGTGAATGGCCACAGGATCCTGTTTGATACGGGACAGGGCGGGGCACTGGCCCACAATGCGGACATGCTCGGATACGACCTGCGGCAAATCGATAAGCTGGTTCTGAGTCATGGACATTACGACCATTGTGGAGCCGTAGCCGAGGTAGTGCAAACCGCTCCCGCTGCCCGGATATTCTGTCATTCCAACTGTTTTTTACCCCGCTACAGTATCCGCTCAGGTGAAGAGCCCAGGAGCATTGCCATGCCGTTTTCCATAGGCAAAGCGCTCTTTGACGTGCCGGACAACCGGGTTCAGTGGGTTACCAGACCGAGAATGATCGAATCCAATGTCGGGATAAGCGGACCGATCGCGCGACTGCACCCGATGGAAGACACGGGTGGACCATTCTTCCTCGATCCGGAGGGTCGTCATCCCGATCCGATCAGGGATGACATGGCCATGTGGATTACCACTGACCGTGGGCTTGTGATTATTACCGGATGCTGTCACGCCGGATTGCTCAATACCGTTGAACACATCCGTAATGTAAGTGGTGTCGAGAAAATATTGGGGATCATTGGCGGTCTTCACCTGGCAAACGCTTCTCATGATCGACTGGAAACAACGTGCTCCGCTCTCCGTGGGTGGAATCCCGAATTCGTGATTCCCTGCCATTGCACGGGAGAGGAGGCGCAATTGTTCCTCCGTGTGGCGTTGGGAGCAAGAGTAACTCCGGGTTATGCCGGCTTTGAGCTCAATTCCAACAACATACCTGAAGCCATGAGACATGTTTCCAATGCGGAATATAACCATATTTCAGGATTGACATTCACGAAGGATTCAAAATGAAAGAACTGGTAATCATCAGCGGCAAAGGGGGGACGGGCAAAACCAGCCTGACAGCCTGTTTTGCCGTCCTTGCTGGCCGATCGGTTATCGCCGACTGCGACGTGGATGCTTCAGACCTGCACCTTGTGCTTACACCCCGCATAACGGAACGGCATGAATTCCGCTGCGGCCATGGGGCTGTCATTCGCCAGGATGGCTGCATCGGGTGCGGCGTCTGCCGGAAGTGGTGCCGTTTTGATGCCGTGACCATGAAAAAAAACTCGCAAGGGGAAACAGTCTTCTCCATTGATCCGGCCTCCTGCGAGGGGTGTGGTGTCTGTGTCCGTTTCTGTCCGGTGCAAACCATCGCCTTTCCCGAACGTCTCACCGGTGAGTGGATGATATCGGAGACACGCTGCGGATCCATGGTCCATGCCCGTCTGGGTGTGGCTGCCGAAAATTCCGGCAAACTGGTCTCCACGGTCCGCCGTGAAGCCCGACGAATTGCCGATGAACAGGGGAACGCACTGATCCTCGTGGATGGCCCGCCTGGTATCGGCTGCCCGGTGATCGCCTCCCTGACCGGCGCCACGCAGGTACTGGTCGTCACCGAACCGACCGTCTCGGGCGAGCATGATCTGGAGCGTGTTCTCTCGCTGACGCGGCACTTCTCGATTCCGGCATCAATCTGCGTAAACAAGTGGGATCTCAATCCGGAGATGACGGAACGGATTGAAGCCAGCGCACGGAAAGCGGGAGCGCATATCGCCGGCCGTATCCGCTATGACAGCGAAGTAACCATGGCCCAGATACAGGAGCGGGCGGTCGTGGAACTGGATGCACCCTGTGCGGGGGATATCAGGCAGGTGTGGAATGCTCTCGGATTACAGAACTGAAAGAGGTGCCTAAAATGAAAAAAATAGGAATCATCATCTGTGCCCGTTACCGGGATTGTGGCGGCGGCAAATGCTTTCGGGCCATGCGCGAGCGACAGGGAGCATTCTCGGCCTACCCCGCCGATGAACCTTTGGAAATAGTCGGCTACTCGACCTGCGGAGGTTGTCCGGGAGGCAATGTGGAGCATGTGCCGGAGGAGATGAAGAAAAACGGCGCCGATGTAATCCATCTGGCCACCGGGTTGGTGGTGGGGTACCCGCCCTGCCCGAATATCCGCCGGTTCAAGCAGTATGTCGAAACGACTCACGGCCTACCCGTAGTCGTCGGAACCCATCCCATTCCGCAAAAGTACATGGATGCCCATGGCAAACTTCCCTTTTGGAAGGAATACAACATGGCGGAACTGGCCAAGCCACTTCTGGACGAGTCTCCGGAAATCAAGGCAGCCTATAATTGAGTGTTGGAAAACAAATAAAGGAGCAAACAGATGAAAATTGCAATTCCACTGGCGGACGGAAAACTCACCATGCATTTCGGCCATTGCGCAAGCTTTGCGCTGATTGATGTCAACCTGGCGGAAAAGACCATTCTCAATCGTAGCGACGTCATCCCTCCTCCCCATGAACCGGGTCTGTTGCCACCCTGGCTGGCGGAAAGAGGCGTGAATATGATCATTGCCGGCGGCATGGGACAACGCGCCCAGGGCCTGTTCGCAGCGCAGGACATCCAGGTCTTCGTCGGTGCTCCCGCCGATACACCCGAGGCTCTTGTCGGCTACTATCTCTCCGGTACCCTGCAGACAGGGACTAATGCCTGCGACCACTAACACCTGAAAGGAACTACCAAAAAAATGCCCAAGGAGAAATCTTTGTTCGCCTACCGCACAGGGGGACAAAATTGCGCGCAAAGCCTGTACACGGGATTCCAGGAATTACTCCAGGTTCCTCAAGAGGTCATCACAGAGGCTAAAAAACAGGGTGGAGGACAGGCTGAAGGCGGGCGCTGTGGCGCCCTTCACGCAGCACTGGACCTTGCAGATCACGCTGAAACAAAAAAGGAACTGCAGGCCATGTTTGAAGAACAGGCAGGCTCGCAGCAGTGCCGTGAAATCCGGATAAAAAAGCAGATGCGCTGCGATCAATGTGTGGAACTGGCTGCTGCGGTTTTGGCCCGACGCGAACATCCGAACCGCTGATTACCCCGTACTGCTATGGATAATGAATATGGGCCTCCGACCCGTTCCAGCGTCGGAGGCCTTGTGTGCAAAACAGGTAGAGCCGAATCCTGGTACTGGGGCTCGGAATTATAGATGCAATACCATAACTGGAGGTTCATCCATCATGAAAGTATGTTTCCCCGTTGCAAAAGATGCAGGACTGGAAAGCAGCATATACGGCCATTTGGGGTCCACGCCGCACTTTATCACCATAGACACCGGCAGCGAAGAAGTATCATGCTTCCCCAATGCTGATCCGCTGGCCCCCGAAGCCGGGTGCAATGTGCTGAAAGCACTCTGCCACCGGAGCCCGGAAGCCATAATTGTGGATGGTATCGGCGATGGCTTCCTGCAGATGCTGAAGGGATTCGGGATAGATGTGTTTCAGGCCGAATCGGCAAGCGTCAGGGAAAACCTCACCATGTTCAAGGAGAAGCAGCTCTCCAGGGTGGAAATACTCAACAGCAGGAGTGCGGGAAGATGTAACTCCGACGATGACACGCCGCACACCTGCAACCACTCACATGACGAGGAAGATGATTGAAATCGTTGCACTGCAAAAGGAGGGTTCATGTTGACCATTCAAAGACAGCTCGTGGATTTTCTTGCGCCATGGGCCGCGGATAGCCTTGTAAGCGATGTGCGTATCGGGTTGGGGTATACCGCCGTGGCACTGGAAAGCGGCCACGCCGGAGTAGCCTGGACCCCCAAGTCCGAGTCCCATTCCTGCACCCATTTCAGCAGCGCCGGTTCACTGACCGGCAGACCGGCGTCGGTGCTTTTGAGCATGCTCTGCCACACCCAATCACCCCTGGCTCGGGCGGTCGGTCTGGCTACGGCAAACGCGCTCCTGTCTGCGCGGCCGAATCCGCAAGCCACATCGGACGAGGTGATACATTCGCTTGCCCTCACCCCCGATGATCGTGTGGCCATGGTGGGACATTTCGCGCCGGTTGTGGCAAACATACAGAAGAGCGGCTGCCGACTGGACATACTTGAGCTGAACCCACAACGTGGTGGAACGCTCTGCCCGGAAGAGGGGCGCACGGCACTGGCCCAATGCAGTGTTGCCATTATCACCGGAACATCGCTCATAAACGGGACGTTTGACCAGGTGTTGGCCGATTTGGGTTCTCCCCGAGCGGCAGTTTTGCTGGGACCTTCATCGCCACTGTGTACGGAAGCGTTTCTGGGAACAAAGATCACCCACATTGCCGGAGCGCGGGTTCGGGACATGGCTGCGGTCCTGAGGGTTGTTTCCGAGGGAGGCGGCACCATGCTGATGAAACCGCACCTGGACTTCGTGACTCTGCCGCTGTGCCAGGGCGCCTGAACAGGTTGAAAAGAGCATACCTGCCTGTTTGGCAGGTTGATAAAATGACGACCAACAAACGTAGGGGGATAATTCATGAGTATCGCGCATTACAGCCCGAAAGTATTTGATCACTTCTTTAACCCCCGGAACAACGGCATGATCGAGGATGCCAACGGAATTGCCGAAATTGGCGATCCGGAGTGCGGGGACCATCTGAAGGTGTATCTCAAAGTAGAAAATGACATGGTCAAGGACATCAAGTTCCAGATCAAGGGCTGTCCGGCTGCCATCGCCTGCGCCAGCGCCATGACGGAGTTGGTGATGGGCAAACCGATTCAGGAAGCGATGCTGGTTTCCGATGACCAAATCATCGAGTACATTGACGGACTGCCGGAGTTCAAGATTCACTGCTCGGCCCTGGGCGCCTCGGGATTCAGGGTGGCGGTCATGGATTACAGCTTGAAGTCAAAACTGTTCGGAGTTGCGGAAGAGCACGTGGGTTAAAGTCGATAACGTTTCATCTAAGCTAAAACCGTTCACCCTGAGCTTGATGAAGCCCGTCCTGAGTGTGAGTGGTTTATGCCATTCATCCAGGAAGATGAATGAATCTTGCTATTTTTTCAAGGAGCAGGCAAAGACCCCCATGGAATACTCAACCGGCTGTCTCATCTGTGGTAATGAACTGCTTTATTCCGTGTGTCCCACGACAGAAACCTGCTTTTACTGCGGTGCGACAAAAGAAACAAACACATACTGCGAAAGCGGCCATTTTATCTGCGACGCTTGTCATCACGGAACTGCCAACGACCTGATCGAGCGCTATTGTTGTACCACTGACTCCACCTCTCCGTTGTTGCTGGCATTGAAGCTGATGGGCAGTCCACTGCTTAAGATGCATGGACCGGAACACCACTTTCTCGTTCCGGCGGTTCTTCTGGCAGCCTTTCACAATCTGACCGACGCAGAAGGGAACAGGGCGACTGAAAGAATACAAGAGGCCCGCAGAAGAGCTGAGGATGTAAAGGGGGGCTTTTGCGGTTTCCACGGTGCCTGCGGTGCAGCCATTGGAACGGGTATTTTCATGAGTCTCATTACCGGCGCAACCCCTCTTTCGGACACGGAACGCAAACAGTCCAACATGATAACGGCCGAATCACTACGGGTCATTGCAGAAAAGGGGGGAGCACGCTGCTGCAAGCGTGAATCACTTTGGGCCATCATAACCGCTGTAGAATATGTACAGCGTGAGTTCATGGTAGCGTTTCCCGTCGATATGCCACCACCGTGCCCCTTCAGTGATTTAAACAGTGAGTGTCTGCGAGAAAGATGTGCGTTTTTTGGCTGTGGGGTCGCACCAGCGTAACATATGTTTTTTTATCTTTATATGGCGTTTTGAGCCATGCCGTGGTCATTTTATTTCAATAAAGGAGTTAATCCGATGGGTGATGACAAACTTATCATTGCGGGACGGGAATTTAATTCGCGGTTGATGGTTGGAACCGGAAAATATGCCAACTTTCATCAGATGGCAGAGGCGCTGGAGGTTTCCGGGGCTGAAATCATTACCGTTGCCGTACGCCGAGTCAATATCTCCGATCGCAACAAGGAGTCGCTGCTGGACTACATTGACCTGAAAAAATACACATTGCTGCCCAACACCGCCGGTTGTTATACGGCTGACGACGCCGTCCGCACCTGCCGTCTGGCCCGTGAGGCCGGACTCTCCGATTTCGTCAAGCTGGAAGTCCTGGGAGACGAGAAGACGCTCTTCCCGGACAACGAAGAGCTGTTGAAAGCCGCCAAAATCCTGATTAAGGAAGGCTTTACCGTGCTTCCCTACTGCAGTGACGACGTGATCCTCTGCCGCAAGCTGGAAGACATCGGCTGCGCCGCGGTCATGCCGCTGGGCGCTCCAATCGGCAGCGGCCTGGGTATCCGCAACCCCTACAACATCCGCATCATTCTGGAGAATATCAAGGTCCCGGTCATCGTTGATGCAGGCGTGGGAGCTGCTTCAGACGCGGCTATTGCCATGGAGCTTGGTTGCGCAGGAGTACTGATGAACACCGCCATTGCCGGGGCTCAGGATCCGATCGCCATGGCTGAAGCCATGAAACTGGCGGTTATTGCCGGTCGTCTTTCCTACAAGGCTGGTCGCATCCCCCGTAAGCTGTATGCGACGGCATCAAGCCCCCTGAACGGGATGCTGGAATAGGAAATAATAGCTTTTATTTGCATACAGAAAGTAAGCTTCGGAGAAGTTGAAATTAGCGGCAGTGTCGAAATGCTCCGAGAAAATCGGTGTAAAACCGCACTGCCTATTCCTTTGCAAGGAGAGTAATCATGGCAGAGAACAAACGTATCGTGGTTATCGGCGGTTCGGCGGCCGGTCCCAAAGCGGCTGCCCGGGCCAAGCGAGTCGATCCCAATGCCCAGGTCACCATCATTCAGAAAGCGCCGGAGATGTCCATGGCATCCTGCGGCTACCCGTATTTCATCAGCGGTGTATTCAACAACCGCAATGCCCTGCTCAGCACCCCCTACGGCGAGGTGCGTGATCCCCACTTCTTTGTTAACACCAAGGGGATCGAAGCCCGCACTGAGACAGAGGTGACGGCCATTGACCGCACGAACCGGAACGTGCAGTGCCGCGACCTGAAAAGTGGCACGACCGTGAATGTCTGCTATGACAAACTGATCATTGCCACCGGCGCCAAGCCGCGCAAACCCCCTGTTCCGGGCATCGACCTGGAAGGAGTGACAACCCTGCAGACCATGCGCGACGCCGACTTCCTGCGGCGCATCCGCGACGAGGGCACCATCAAAAAGGCGGTCGTGATCGGCGGCGGCCTGATCGGCATCGAAACCTGCGAAGCGCTTCAGCTGTCCGGCATCGATATCACCGTTATCGAAATGCTGCCCCAGATTCTGATGTTCCTGGACTGGGAACTGGCCAAGGTTCTGGAGAACCACGTACGCAGCAAGGCCGCCAATGTCATCACCGATGTGAAACTGGCCGGATTTATTGGCGAGAACGGCAAACTGACGGCGGTCAAGCTGGAAAACGGCACCGAACTTCCCTGTGAACTGGCGGTACTGGCCATCGGTGTCATTCCCAATATTGATCTGGCCCAAACCGCCGGTCTGGAAATCGGTGCCACCGGCGGCATTCTGGTGAATGAGTACATGCAGACATCCGACCCGGACATCTATGCGGTGGGTGACTGTGTCGAACTGGTGCAGCGCATCACCGGCAAAAAAACCCGCGCTCCCTTCGGCGATCTGGCCAACCTGGAAGGACGGGTGGCTGGCGAAAATGCCGTACTTGGCAACAGTGTCACCTTTCCGGGCACCTTTCACACCGGCATCTGCAAGGTGTTTGATTTCAACGCCGGTTCCACCGGCCTGTCCGAGAGCCGGGCGCGTCAGGAAGGATATGAACATGTCGTCACGGTAATCAATGCCAGTCTCGACAAACCGGAGTTCATGGGCGCAAAACTGCTCATTTCCAAGATGGTGGTGGACGCTGACACCGGCAGGCTCCTGGGTGTGCAGTGCGTTGGGCCGGGGGATGTGGGCAAACAGATCGCCACGGCGGCCATGGCGCTCCTCGGCAAGCTGACGGTGACCGACCTGGTCAATGCCGACCTGCCCTATGCGCCCCCCTTCTCCCTGGCCATAGACCACTTCATCGCCACCGCCCATATCATGGAGAACAAGCTCAAGGGGCGTTTGAAGGGCATCGGACCGATCGCACTCAAGGAGAAACTGGACAGGGGAGAGAGACCGTTCCTGCTGGACGTACGTACGCCGGAAGAGTTCGACATGATGCGCATCGGTATCGGTGAGACCCTCATCCCCCTCGGTGATTTGCGGCGCAGACTGAATGATCTGCCAGAGGACCGGGAGCGTGAGATCATCTGTTACTGCAAGATTTCCCTGCGTGGATATGAAGCGGCCATCCTCCTGGAATCGGAAGGATGGAAAAATGTCAAGGTCCTGGAAGGCGGGGTTATGGCTTGGCCGTACCGGCGGGAGAAGTAGGCCGACGTAGAGAAAAAGAGCATCAATTCAAAACAGCACAACAGACCAGGAGGAGTACAGTGAGCACCACGCATCAGGGAAAAACATCGGAACAGGCATCCTGCGGACAGGGAGAGAACATCGCGGAAATGCGTCGCATCAAGGAGCAGCTTGAATTGCAGGAAGCGCTTTTCGCCATTAAGCATAAGATTGTGGTCTTGTCAGGCAAGGGGGGCGTGGGCAAAAGTTCTGTGGCGGTCAATCTGGCCGTTACGCTTTCACGAAAAGGGTTTAAAACCGGCCTGCTGGACACCGATCTGCACGGCCCCAGCATCCCCACGCTGCTTGGCCTGGAGGGCAAACTGCCCGCCCAGAAAAATGGCCGCATGCAGCCGGTATCCTACAGCGACACCCTCAAGGTCATGTCAACCGGACTGCTGCTGCAGGACCGCACTGAAGCCTTGATCTTGCGCGGCCCTGCCAAGCATGGCGTTATCAAGGAGTTCCTGACCTCCGTTAACTGGGGTGAACTGGACTACCTGGTGGTTGATTGCCCTCCCGGAACGGGTGACGAACCGCTGTCGGTTATCCAGCTGCTCCAGAATGTGGACGGCGCCGTCATTGTCACCACTCCGCAGGATCTGGCCCTGGTGGATGTGTGCAAGTCAATCACGTTCTGCCGTCACCTGAAACTGCCGGTAATCGGTGTAGTGGAGAACATGAGCGGTTATGCCTGCCCACACTGCGGTGAAAACGCCGATATATTCAAGAGCGGTGGCGGCGAGCAACTGGCTGACAAGATGGGAGTGCCGTTTCTGGGACGGATACCGCTCGATTCGGCCATGGTCTTGGCCGGTGATGACGGCAAGCCCTATATGGGGGAAAGCCGGGACACGCCGGCTGCCAGCGCCATGCAGAAGGTTTTTGAAAAGGTGCTTGCCTTTGCCGGGTAGCACATCTGCCAGACTCACCCCGGAAGCATGAAGCAGCAATGCCAAAGCATCACAGTGAATGAAAACACCAAGTCGGAGGTATCACCATGAAGATCTGTTTCCCCGTTGAAGTAAACGCCGGCCTGGACAGCCCGGTATACAACCATTTCGGTTCAGCACCGCTCTTTCTGATGGTTGACACCGATACCCGCCAGGCAACCGCCCTGAACAACAGGGATCAAGTCCATCAGCATGGCGCCTGCAATCCGTTGAAGGCGCTCGGTGATGAGCAGCTTGACGGTATCGTGGTGGGCGGTATTGGCGGCGGCGCCCTGAACGGCCTGCTGCGCATGGGCTTGAAGGTATATCGGGCTGCGGAGGGAACGGTCGCCACCAACCTGGATCTGTTTGTGCAGGGGAGGCTGCCGGAGTTGACTCCCCAGCAGACGTGTGGCGGCCATGACCATGGGAATGGACATGGAGGAAGTTGCAGCCATTAGCAATTGGGATTAAAGGTATGTGCCCGAGCACAATGGCACCGCTTCGTAATTACTGGTAAACTCTACAAGTAAGGAGAGCATGATAGATGGGAGAAGAGATCTTTCTTAATCATGTGCTAAACCCGCGCAACGTCGGCCTGCTGGACGACGCCAATGTGGTGATTCAGGCCGGCGACCTCGAATGCGATGACAAACTGATTTTCTTTATCAGGATCGAAGACGATGTGCTCCGGGATATACAATTCCTGATCGAAGGGTGTGAAACAACCGTTGCCATATCATCGATAGTGACTGAACTGGTCATGGGACAACCATTGGACGCCGTTCTGAACATCAGCGCCAAATCAATAGCCGATGCGCTGAATGGCCTGCCCGTGGAGAAAGTGCACTGTTCAGCCATGGCTGCATCTGCCATGCATGCTGCCGTTCGGCAATACCGGGCCACAATTAAAGGTGAGGCATCGTCCTCAATACACAACTATGAGCACTACCGCATCATGGCGCAGGTTTTGAATCAGCCCCTTGCCCAAGTCTATTCATCCAGCTATGACCTGTAATCGCCCGTAGCAGAGGCTTAAAACACATGGAGGCAGAACCAATGAACAGATTACTCTTGCTTGTTTTCGGATTTTACCTGATGACTGCTTCGCTGACTCTGGCAGCGCCTTCCGCGGATGTAGCCAGCGCGCCCTCATGCCACCACTGCGGCATGGATCGTGATAAATTCGGCCACAGCCGCATGCTGATTGAATATGAAGACGGATCAACCGTTGCCACCTGTAGCCTGCATTGCGCCGCGGTGGAGTTGGCCACCACCATCGACAGAATCCCAGTCAAGGTAAGCGTTGCGGACTTCAACAGCCGGAAACTTATTGATGTCGACGAGGCGGTCTGGGTACTGGGTGGGAGCAGGAAAGGGGTCATGACCGCCAAAGCCAAGTGGGCTTTTGCCGAGCGGAGTTCGGCAGAGAAGTTCATACAGGCCAACGGAGGCAACATTGCCACCTTTGACGAAGCTATCAAGGCCGCCTACGACGACATGTATCAGGACACGAAGATGATCCGCGAATTCAGGAAGATGAAACGACTCAACCTCAAAGAAGTTGCGCACTGATGTCGGGCAACACATCGAGATCAGATACCACACACGGAGTCAAACTGATGCGACCCATACTGCGATGTTTGATGATTACTTTGTTTCCGGCGCTCTTGCTCATCCTCACCCTTTCCACCCCGCTGTGTG